>JAEUHO010000076.1 GCA_016795345.1 Planctomycetia bacterium
CGGGCGGCGGTCGGTCGGACGACCGGCGCGGCGGCGGGGGCGGCGGCTTCCGCGGCGGGAGCGGCGGCGGCGGCGGGCGCTTCGACCGGGACGACCCGGGGGCGCCGCGGCGCATCTCGCTGCCCGCCGACGACGGCGCGAGCGAGGCGGCGGCGGCCGAGGAAGCGGCGCTGACGCCCGAGCAGTTGCTCGCCAAGAAGCTCGAGGAGATGAAGCGGAAGCTGATGCGGAAGGAGTGAGCGGCTCCTTCCCGGACGCGCGCCGCGGGCCCGCCGGGCCCGCGCGCCGCGCCGGGGTTCGAGCCGTTCCCCACCGCCTCCCCGCGGCGCCCCGTGTCGGCGCGCGTGGCCGGACCCCGCGGACGTGCGGGTGTGGCGCTGCGCCCCGACCCCCGGCGAGGGTCGGCGGCGCACGGGCCTCGCGTACCGTCGCCGTCGGCTGCGGCCCCGTGCCCGAGCCGTGCCCGTGGCGCGCGCCCCCGTCGGCCGCCTCGCGGCGCCGCCCCACGCACCGTGCGTCGGCGATACGATGCGATGGTCGCGGAGGCGTCCCATGGGAAGGTTCGCGTTGGCGGTGTGGTGCGTCGGCCTCGCGTGCGGCGCGGTCGCCTGGGGCCCCGCGGCGCGCGCCGGCGGCGGCAAGCCGGCCCCGGCGCCGGCGGGCTCGCCGGCCGCCAAGCCGGCGGCGACGGGGATCGTGAGCGGCACGGTCACCGACGACGAGGACAAGCCCTTCGCCGGCGCGACGGTGCGCGTGTACCGCGAGGGCACCAAGGACCCGTGGACGACGACGTCGGACGCCAAGGGCTTCTACAGCGTGCGCGGGCTGCCGCCGGGCGCCGCGCGCGTGGTCGTCCGCGCGAAGGGGCGGGTGACCGTGGAGGGCCAGGTGACGGTGCCCGCGACGGGGCTCGCGTTGTTCGACGCGAAGCTGGTCGCCGGGGTCCGCTACACCGGCCGCGTGGTGAACGTCCGCGGCGAGGCGGTCGCCGGCGCGTTGGTCACCGCGAAGGAGGACCGCGAGTCGCGCTCGCGGTTCTTCGTCTCGGTCGCGCGCGAGTCGGAGCCGGCCACGACCGCCGCCGACGGCGGGTTCGCGCTCGACGGGCTCGCGCCCAGCAGCCGGTACGCGATGGTCGTCCGCCACCCGCGGTACCTGGTGGCCGAGCTGCCGGGCCTCGACGGCGGGGCGGGCGGCGGCGTGGACGGCCTCGAGGTGCTGCTCGAGGACGCGGCGTGGGTGTCGGGGACCGTGACCGACACGGCGGGCAAGCCGGTCGCCGGCGCCCGCATCGTCTCGCCCGACGGCGCGGACCCGGGCTGGCGCGAGATCGACCTCGGCGGCGTGACGATCCGCGTCTACCTCGGCGGCGACGCCGACGACCTCGACGACGGCCCCGCGAAGGCGCGCACGGACGCCCGCGGGCGCTTCGAGCTGGGCTCGCTGCCGCCGACGGAGGAGGGCGGGGGCCTGCGGCTGCGCGCGCGCGCCACGGGGTACTTCACGGGCGAGCTGCGGCTCGAGGGGCTCGTCGCGGGGCAGGAGCGGAAGGACGTGGTGTTCAAGCTGGCGCCCGGCACCGCGGTGGTCGCGGGCGTCGTCGTGGACGACCGCGACGTGCCCGTCGCCGGCGCGCGGGTCGTCGCGTCCGCCGACGACGCGGGGGCCATCGGCGCGGCGGTGACGGACGCGGCCGGCCGCTTCCGCTTCGAGCGCGTCGCGACGAAGGAGAAGGTGGGCCTGCGCGTGCGGGCCGACGGCCACGAGACCGGCGGGGCCGGCGGCGTCGCGCCGGACACGAAGGACGCCAAGGTGACGTTGCGCCGCCTCGGGCGCCTGAAGGTCCGCGTGCTCGACGCCGACGGGAAGCCGGCGCCGCGGGTGCGCGTGATCGTGCGCATGGACGCGCGCGAGGAGAACGACGACGGCGAGACCGACGACTACGCGCAGGGGGCCGAGGGGCTCGACCTCCCGCTGCCCGTGGGCGCGTTGTCGGTGGTCGTCTCGGCCGCCGACCACGACGAGGCCTCGGTCGGCGACTTCCACGTCGAGCCGGGCCAGGTCATCGAGGCCCCCGCCGTGAAGCTGACGAAGAAGGGGGGCTGAACCCCCACCGGGGCGCGAGAGCGGCGCCGCGGGCGGTGAAGACTTCGCCTTCGCTCGGGGTTCGGGGCCCGAACCCCGCGAAGACGTCGGCCGGGCGGTCCCTCGGGTCCCGCCGGTTCCTCAGGTCGCGAAGGCCGCGCGCGCCGCGGCCTCGGACTCGAACAGCCGCAGCCGGACCGTCAGCCCCATCCCCTCGAGCAGGCGCGCCACGCGCTTGCTGGTCGAGTGGAGCACGAGCCCGCCGCCGGCCTTCGCGGCCTCGCGCTCGAGCTCGAGGAGGATGCCGATGGAGGCGCTGTCGGCGAACGCGAGGCCCGCCGCGTCCACGAGCAGGCGCACGACGCCGTCGGCGAGCATGCCCTTCGCGTGCGCGCGGAGCGGCTCGATCACCTCGAGCCGCGCCTCGCCCTTGAGCTTGACGAGCCCGAAGGGCCCGTCCCGCCGCGCGTCCACCGTCAAGCCGGCCATGGATCCCCCCCGGGCGCGCGCCCGTCAGCCCGTCGTCGTCGCGAGCGTGCGCAGCTCGGCGTCGGTCAGCACGCGGTCGGCGTTCTTGGCGGCGGCGAACAGGCGGTTGACGCGGTCGTCGTCCGCGGCGAAGCCGTGCCGCTCGAGCCACCAGATCACGTTCGACTTGCCCGACATCGGGCCCACCGCGATGCGCTGCTCGTAGCCGAAGTCGTCGGCCGGCACGCCGGAGTAGACGCGGTTCGCGAGCCAGCGGTCGCCGCGCTTGAGCGCCTTGATGACCGCCGCCGCGTGGACGCCGGTGCCGGTCTCGAAGGCGTCGTGCCCCACCACCGGGTAGTTGAACGGCACCGGCGTGCGGCAGGCCTCGGCGACCTTGGCGACGTAGTCGCGCAGCGCCGTCAGCGGGCGGTCCTCGGGCCACCAGCCGAGCAGCCGCAGGTTGACGAGGAGCTGGTCCATGGCGCAGTTGCCCGCGCGCTCGCCGATGCCGAGCGCGGTCGCGTGCAGGCGGTCGGCGCCGGCCTCGTACGCGGCGAGGGAGTTGATCAGCGCGAGGCCGCGGTCGTTGTGGCCGTGCCAGTCGATCTGCACGTTCGGCTGCTTGTGGTCCACCGCGACCTGGCGCACGAACTGCACGAGGCGGCGGACGCCGTCCGGCGTCGCGTGGCCGCACGTGTCGCACACGACGAGGCGCTGGGCCCCCATGTCGAGCGCGAGGCCGTAGAGGCGGCGCACGGTCTCGGGGTCGGCGCGCGTCGTGTCCTCGGTCACGTACATCGCGGGCAGCTTGTGGTCGAGGCAGTACTGCAGCGCGACCTCGCTCGTCTTGAGCAGGCGGTCCACGTCCCAGCCCTCGACCTCGAGGCGGATCGGGCTCGACCCGATGAACATCGCGACCTCAATCGGGATCCCGACCTCGTCGATGATGCGGCGGATGGGCTCGATGTCGGCGACGACCGTGCGCGCGGCGCAGTTCGGCTTCACCTTCAGCTTGCGGTCGCGGATCTCCTCCGCGAGCCGCTTCGCCGTCGCGACGACGTGGGGCCCCGCGCCGGGGAGGCCGATGTTGCACGCGTCGATGCCCGTCGCCTCGACGGCGAGCAGGATCTCGACCATCTCGTCGGGCGTGGGGTGGCGCACGGAGGGGCTCTGCAGCCCGTCGCGCAGCGACTCGTCGTTGACGAGGGGCCGCTTCCGGCCCGGGGGGACGCCCCCGCCCTGGTTCCAGTCGTGGATGAGGTGAGAACGGCCGTTCTGCATGGTTCCGCGTCGCCTGCGGGCCGGGACGGCCCGTCCGCGCGATTCTAGCAGCGGGGCCCGGCTCCCCCCGCCCGATGGACGACCGGCGCGTCGGCTTGGGCCCCCGCCGGGGGCACCCTATCGTCGGGCCCTTCCGGAGGTCCGTCCCGATGCTGGTCATGAAGTTCGGCGGCACGTCGCTCGGCGATCGCGAGCGCATCGAGACGATGGTCGCGCTGGTCAAGGGCCGCCTCCCCCGCCGCCCGATCCTCGTCTGCTCGGCCCACTCGAAGGTCACCGACCTCCTGCTCGAGGGCGCGCGGCAGGCCGCCGCCGGCAAGCCCGACGTCGGCCCCGTCGCCGAGCGCGAGCACGAGGTCCTCGCGGGGCTCAAGCTCCCCGCGAGCGTCGTCGAGGCCGACCTGCAGCGGCTCGCCGAGCTGTTCCAGGGCCTCTCGCTCCTGCGCGAGCTCACGCCGCGCTCGCTCGACCACGTCGCCGCGTTCGGCGAGCGCATGTGCGTGAAGGCGATCGCCGCGTTCCTGCGCCGCAAGAAGATCCCCGCCACCGCCGTCGCGGCGGACGAGGCCGGCCTCGTCACCGACAGCCGGTACACGCGCGCGACCCCGCTCCCCGAGGCGTACGACAACCTGAAGGCGTCCCTCGGCCGCGTGAAGGGCGTGCCGGTCGTCACGGGCTTCATCGGCCGCGACAAGGACGGCAACGTCACCACGCTCGGCCGCTCGGGCTCCGACTACACCGCGACCATCGTCGGCCGCGCCGTCGGCGCCGAGGAGGTCGAGATCTGGAAGGACGTCGACGGCGTCCTCACCGCCGACCCGCGCATCGTCCCCGGCGCGCGCCCCGTCGAGCGCATGACCTACGCCGAGGCCAGCGAGCTCGCCTACTACGGCGCCAAGGTGATCCACCCCGCCACGATCCACCCCGCGCTCGAGGGCGGCATCCCGGTCCGCATCCTCAACACGTTCGACCCGAAGGCCCCGGGCACCGTGATCCTCCCGACGCGCTCCGACGCGCCCGCGGGCGTCACGAGCATCGCGAGCAAGCGCGGCATCCGCCTCGTGAACATCTCGTCGGCCCGCATGCTCGGCCAGTCCGGCTTCATGGCCGGCGTGTTCGAGGCGTTCCGCCGCCACGACGTCGTCCTCGACCTCATCGCGACGAGCGAGGTCTCGGTCACGGTCTCGGTGGACCGCCCCGAGGGCCTCGACGCGGCGGTCGCGGACCTCCGTGCCATCGCGCAGGTCGAGGTGGAGGGGCCGTGCGCGCTCGTCGCCGTCGTCGGCGAGGGCATCGAGAAGGGCACCGGCGTGGCCGGGCCCGTCTTCACGGCCCTCGAGAAGGCCGGCGTCGTCGTGCGCGCGATCTCGTTCGGCGCGACGAAGACCAACCTCCAGGTCGTCGTCGCCGAGACCGACGCCAACCGCACCGTCGCGGCGCTGCACGCCGCGTTGTTCGGCGCCTGACGCGCACCGCGTCGTTCGGCGCCTGACGCGCACCGCGTCGTTCGGCACCGGACGGGCGGTCCGCGCCGGGCGACGATCCCCGGCCGGCGGTACGCGAGGCCCGGTCGCCGTCGCGGGCGGTCAGCGCATCGAGGGTTCGACGGGCGAGCGCGGCGGACGGTCGAGGGCGGTGGTCCCGTCGTCGTCCTCGCCGGCGTCGCCCTCGGAGACCGGGCGGAGGCCGCCCAGGTTGGCGGCCGTCTTCACGAGCGGCGTCAGGTGCGCGCGCACCAGCGCGGTCGACGCGGACGGCGGCGTGACCCGCATCACCTCGAGGCCGCCGCGGACGACGACCGCCGCGTTCGGCTCGGTCACCTGCCAGCGGGCGCGCTTCAGGTGGCTGCCGCCGCGCTCGTCGGACGCGTCGAGCAGCACGGCCACGTCGCCCTTCACGCCCAGCGCGGCGAGCTTCTCCTTCAGCACGCTCTCGTCGGCCTGGCGGTCGCTCGTCACGACCTCCCGCGGCACCACGAGCACCGTGCGCACGTCGTAGGGCCGGAGCCGGCGGTGCATCTCGACGGCCAGCTCCGCCGTCTCGCGCCCGGCGTCGCGGGCCGCGTCGGCGAACACGAGGAGCACGGTGCCGCTCTCGAGCAGCGTCGTGTCGGGCGTCGTGCTGCCGCCGGAGAGCACGACCGGGAACGACTCGTCGCCGTCGGCCGTCTCGAGCCGGGGCAGGCCGAGCCGCACCGGATCGTCCTCGACGACGTCCGCGTTGCCGCGACCGCTGTTGAGCACCAGCGTGACCGCGAACACGGCCGCGGCGAGGAACCCCATCACGAGCAGCGCGAAGCGCAGCGGCGAGGTGGTCTCCTCGGCCGACGTCGAGGACGTCGTCGTCGGGGCCGCGACGGCGCGCGTGGCCTCGTCGGCGGCCTGACGGAACGCGGCGGCCCGGTCGGCGGCCGGCGGCGTCGCGGAGGTCGTGGGCGACGCGGGACGCGCGGGCGTGGTCCCCGCGGTGCTCGACGAACCGGTCGCGCTGGGCGCCGTCGGCGTGCCGGGCTTCGGCGCCCCCCCCATCGGGGAGCTCACCGTCGGCGGGCCCGCCACCGGCGACGCGGGCGTCGCCGGACGTGCGGCGACCGGCGCCGGCGGCGTGGGTGCGGCGGCCGGCTTCGGCGCCGCGGGCGTCGTCGGGGCACTCGCGGGCCCGTCGGGCGGGACGGCGGCGGTCGGCGCGGGCCCGACCTTCGGAGCGGCCGCGGCCGCCGACGCAGCCGGAGCCGGCGTCGGGCCGCTCGCGGGCGCGGGCATGGCGAGCGGGTTGAGCGGCGCGACGGCGCCGGTCGGCGGCTTCGCGGGCGCGACGGGCATCGTCGGGCGCGGCGGAGCCGCGGGCCCAACGTTCGCGGGCCCAACGTTCCCGGACCCAACACTCCCAGACCCAATGCTCCCAGATACCGTCGCGGCGGGAGACGCGGTCGCCGCCGCGGGCGGAGCGCCGAGCGGCGTCGCGGTGGCGGGCTTCGGGGCCTCGGGCTTCGGGGCCGCAGGCGCCGCGCTGCCCGGCGTGGCGAGCGGGTTGAGCGGCGCGACGGGGAGTTTCGCGGCGGGCGACGACGGGATCGGCACCACGGGCGTGGCCGCGGGCTTCGCCGCCGGGATCGCTCCGGGCGGGGCGGCGGGCGGCGCCGCCGGCATCCCTGCCGCCGGCGTCCCTGCCGGCGGGGCGGCGACGGCGGGCGGGACCCGCTTCATCACGTCGGTCGGCAACGGGGCCGGCGCCGGGGCCGGCGCGGGGACCGGCGTCGGCGGCTTGGGCGCGGGCGGGACGACGGTCGCCGCCGCGGCGGCCACCACCGTGGGAGACGACACCGTGGGAGACGACACCGTGGGCGGCGGCACGATCGACGGAGGCGGCGGCGGCACGGTCGCGGGCTTCGGCGGCGCCGTCGGAGACGGCCCCGAGGCGGAGACCGACGCGGGGACCGGCGCGGGCGGGGCCACGTTCGTGGCGGGACCGGACGCAGCGATCGGCGGCTTCGCGACCGACCCGGCCGCGGGCGAGGTCGCCGCCGGCGTCGCCGTGGCGGGCGTGCTCGGCGGGGCGGCGGCGGCCGCCGGCGACGGCGCCGGGAACGCGAGGCGCGGCGGGACGACGCTCGGCGCGGGCGGGACCGGCGCCGACGGCGGAGGCGGCGGCGCGGCGGCCGCGGCCGCGGCCGGGGGCGGCGCGGGCCTCGCGGGCGGCGCCGCGGGCG
Source organism: Planctomycetia bacterium (assembly GCA_016795345.1). Classification (GTDB taxonomy): domain Bacteria; phylum Planctomycetota; class PLA2; order PLA2; family JAEUHO01; genus JAEUHO01. Next base: position 7,547 of record JAEUHO010000076.1, read on the forward strand.
CGACGAACGCCTTGCGGACGGCGGGCCGCGCGGGCGACGGGCCCGCGGCCGGGCGCGGCTCGAGGCCCGCCTCCTCGTCGTTCGACGCGACGACCGCGCGGAGGCGGCGCACGTCGGGCACGAGGTCGCGGCGGTCGGGGTTCCACGCGGCGGGGTCGGGCAGCTCGCCCTTGTGCTTGCGCGCGGCGATCGCGGCCTCGACCTCGCCCTCGACGACCGCGCGCGGCGCGTCGGTGCGGACCGACGGACGGCGGACGCAGCGGAAGCCGATGGTGCCGTTGCGCGCGTCCGCGCGCGCCGACGAGCGGAAGTACGTCTTCGCGTAGAGCGCGAAGTCGAACCACGAGCCGCCGCGCACCACGACGCCGCCGCCGGGCGCGGGCGAGAGCGTGAGCTCCCACGCGTTGCCCACCATGTCGCGGCAGCCCTCGGGGCTCACGTTCTTGCCGTAGAAGCCCACGGGCAACGTCATCTTGAGGCCCGTGCGGGCCGTGTTGGCCGCGAGGTCGGGCTCGTCGCCCCACGGATACGTGCGCCCGTCGGTGCCGCGGGCCGCGCGCTCCCACTCGTCCTCGTACGGCAGGTCCTTGCCGGCCCACCGCGCGTACGCGATCGCGTCGAAGAGGTCCACGCCCACGACGGGGTGGTCGCGCAGGTCCTCGGGGCAGCGCCCCGCGCGCCAGTAGAGCGGCGGGCGGTGGCCGGTCGCGAGGACGAAGCGCTCGTAGTCGCCGTTCGTGACCGGGTCACGGTCGATCTCGAACTCGGGGACCGAGACGCGGCGCTTGTCCTCACCGAAGACGAACGCGCCGCCGCGCACGGCGACCATCGCGTCGGGCGGCGGGGTCGGCCGGCCGAAGGCCGAGAGGTCGCCGCCGAGCGTCGGCGTCGGCTCCGGCGGCAGCGCGGGCGCCTCCGCCGGCGCGTCGCCGCTGCCGGGCAGCGGGCCCGCGAAGGCGCGGCGCGGCTCGCGCGCGGCGGCGCCGGGCATCGCGATCGACGGCGCGTCCGGCGCGGCGGTGCCGAACCCGAGGGCCTCCGACAGCTTGTTGCCGCCGCCCGACGTCGGGGACTTGCCCGGCGTGGCGGGTGCGGGCGACGGTTCGGTGCCGGGAGCGGTCAAGCGTGCCTCCGCGACGGAGTGTACGGACGGGGCAGGACCCTGCCTCCGGGCGCGCAGAGCGGCCTCGAGGGCGGCCGGGTCGATCTTCCCGAACATCGCCTCCTCGCCGTCCACCTCGATGACGGGCACGCGCAGCGCGTACCGGAACGTGAGCCGCGGGTCGCGGTCCACCGGGACCTCGACGAGCTCGAAGGCGAGGCGCGGCCGCAGGCGCTCGAGCGCGGCGCGGGCGTCGTCGCAGAGCGGGCAGTGGTTGGCGTTGGTGTAGAGGACGACGCGCATCGGTCCGGCCCGGCCCCCACCCCCGGCACGGCCGGCGGCCCCGGGATCACCCGGGGGGGAGCGGAGGAAGGTACCAGGGGACACCGGGCCTCGCGTGCCCCCGCCGCGACCGCCACCCGGCCCGCGGGCCCGCCAACACGCCGCCGAACGACGGGGCGCCCCCCCCGGCCGGCGAGCGGCTCGGCTGGAGCGGACGAAGGGGGCGCGGCCAGGACCCGCCAACGCGAGGCCCGTCGGCCGTCAGCGCGGCCCCGACGGCGCCTCGTCTTCGTCGTCGAGGGGCACCGCGACCGGGCCGTCGCCCTGGAGCCGCTGCTGCTCCGCGGAGAGCTCCATCAACCGCTTCTGGATCGCCTCGCGCTCCTTGTCGTCCTTGGCGTTCATGAACCGCTGGCCGACCTCGCCGAGCTCCTTCTGGATCTCCTCGAGCCGGCGCGCGTCCGCCGCCGACCGCGCGGACACGCGGAGCTCCACGGGCGCCCCCGTCGCGGCCGTCGTCTTGAGCGGGCGATGGAGCGGCCCGTACACCGCCACGGTCACGGTGCCCGACGGGAGCCCGTCGAGGGCGAACCGGCCGTCCTCCTTCGTCGTGGCGCTCTCCTCGGGGACGTAGCCGTCGTCGCCGTCGAGGCCGACGAGGCCGCCCTCGATCGTGACGCGCACGCCCTTCACCGGCTTGCCCGTGTCGTCGAGCACGACGCCCTCGAGGCGGACCCCGGGCCGCAGGTCGACGGTCACCGACGGCGACGCGCCCTCGGACTCGAGCTTCAGCGTGCGGCGCGACGGCGCGGCCCCCGCGGCGGACACCGTGAGGGTCGCCGTCCCGACCTCGCACGCGGGGACCTCGAACCGGCCGTCCTTGTCGGTCGTGACGGTGCGCTGGCCCATGTCGACGCCGTTCATGCGGAACACCGGCCGCGGGCCGCGCCCGTCGGTCGTGATCGAGACCTCCACCTTCGCGCCCGCGGCGGGCCGG
>JAEUHO010000117.1 GCA_016795345.1 Planctomycetia bacterium
ACGTCGCACCCGCCCTTCCCCGCGCGCCGTTTCCCCACCGTCAGCAGCCGGCACAGCCGCCCGTACGACGCGCGGTCCGTCGCGTACAGCAGCACCGCGTCCTCCCGCGGCATCCCGCCCTCGCTCGCCGCCGCGATCCCCACCCGCGCGCCCACCGCCAGCGGGAACGACAGCGCCTGCGCCGCCACGTGCGCCCGCACGATCCCGCCCAACGTCCCGCGGTCCGTCACCGCCACCGCCGCCAGCCCGCGCGCCGCCGCGCGCTCCACCAGCTCCTCCGGGTGGCTCGCCCCCTCGAGGAACGACGCGTTCGTCGTCACCATCAGCTCCGCGTACGCCGCCTTCCGCGGCCGCGGCCGCCGCGCCCACGACGCGCTCGTGTCCGGCCGCCCCTCCCCGCCCGCGGGCACGCCGTGCGCCGGCTTCACCCGCCGCCGCTGCTTCCACGGGTGCGGGATCACCTTCGACGGCGGCAGCTCCGGCACGCGCGCCTCCTACGCCCACTCGCCGTGGACGAACCACCGCCGCGACGCCGTCTCGAGGAACATCCACAACCGCCGCCCCGCCGCCGTCGTCGCCACGACGTACGCCCGCTCGCCCGCCGGGAACGGCCCCGCCTCCGCCTCCCACCACCGCGGCGCGATCCGCTCCGCGCCCCCCGCCTCCACGCCCTCGAACGTCGCCCCGCGCCACCGGAACCGCGCCGGCACGACGACCTCGTCGCCGTCGCGCGGCCCGCGCCCCTCCCCGTCCGCCGCCGCTCCCTCGTCCTCCTCCTCGGCGCCCTCCCCGTCGTCGAGCACCTCCACCGGCTCCGGCGCCGCGAGCAGCAGCGACGGGCGGTCGGAGGGACCCACGATGACGCGAGGCCCGCTGGCCGATCGTCCCCCCGCGGCCGCGTCCGCGGCCCCGAGCACGGGCACCCGCCGGAACGCCGCCTCGGGCACGTGCGACGCCACCGCCTCCACGCGCACGATCCGCGCGGGCCCGAGCCGCCCGGCGAGCGCGTCGAGCAGCTCCGCCACCGCGCGCTCGGGCTCGGGGCCCGCCCCGTCGTCGTCGTCCGCGAACGACGGCGCGTCCGCGGGCCGTCGCGGCCCCGTCCGCGTCGCGGTCAGCTCGATCGCGTCCACGCCGTACCCGAGGTTCGCGTCCTCGATCGCGGGCGCGAGCAGGGCCCACAGGTGCCGCGCGTCCGCCGACCGCCGCGACAACGCGCGCTCGATCGTCACGGGCGGCGCGTCCGAGCGCGTCAACGTCGCCTCGAGCGCGAGGGCCCCGAGCGCGCGCGTCTCGAGCTGCGCCGCCAGCGCGTCCACGAGGGCCCGCGTCGCGTCGCGCACGGCCTCGAACGAGCGCACGGGCCCCGCGAACGTCCGCGTCACCCGCAGCGCCGCCGGCGGCCGGAACGCGACGAGCGGCTCGTCGGCGCGCCCGAGCGCCTGGTCGAGGCGCCGCAACACGACCTCGGGGAACCGCGCCGCCACCTCGACCCGCGGCAACGCGGCCAGCCGCCCCGCGTCGTCCACGCCGACCTCCTCGAGCACCTCCACCGCGTCCGCCGGCAACCGCAACGCCACCAGGGGCAACGCCGCCAACGCCGCGCCCTCCGCGCCCGCGGGCACCACCTCGCGCGCGCGCGACCCGTACCGCGCCCGCGCCCACGCGCACCCCGTCGTGGACGCGATGGCCCCCCGCGCCGCCACGCGGTGCCGCGTGATCCCGGTCACGAGGGCCTCGAGCAACCGCTCCTCGCCCTGGAAGAGCGGCCCGCACCCCGTCACGTCGAGCCACAACCCGTCCGGCGGGTCGAGCGCGACGAGCGGCGCGAACCGGTAGGCCCACCGCGCCATCGCGCCCAGGGCCTCGTGGTCGCGCCGCGCGTCCCACGTCTCCGCGATCACCTCGTGCCCGGGCAACAACGCCCGCGCCTCCGCGAGCCCCATCCCCACGGCGACGCCCGCCGCCGCCGCGACCGCGCACCGGTGCACGACGAGCTGCCGCCCGCGCTCCTCGACGGTCGTCAGGAACGCCGGCGGCGCCGGCACGGCGGACGTCTCCCGCGCCGCCCGCGGCGCTCGTTCACCGCCGCGTGCGTGTGCGTCGCCGCCGCCGGCCTGCCTCGGGTCGATTCGTGTCGGGGCGACCAGGTTCCAGGCGACCCGTTTCCGATCGCCCCGCTCCCGGTGGATGGGGGCCGAGGCGTGCGGTGCCGCTGCCGCTCGCGTGGACCGCCGCCGCAAGAGGTCGGTCGAGAACGACGGCAGGCACAACGCCAGGATCCGTCGCGGCGTGGCTCCGCTCCCCACCGTCGGCGAGCACGGGCCCCGTCCCTCGTTCGATGACTCCATGGACGGCATCCCAGACGAGGACGACCGCCGGACCCTCGGGCCCGTGCGCCGTCCGAAGAGAGGAATCTCGCGGCGACGATGACGACGAGGACGGGGAGGACGACGAGGACGGCGGCGACGTCGCCGCCGGCGACACGACCGACGCCCGCGTCCGCGCGGCCGCGCCCTTCGCCCGACGCAGCGCGACCGACCACGCACACGACCGCGGCGCACCGGGCCTCGCGTCGGCGTCGATCGCCGTCCGCGTCACGACGAACCGCACCGCCGCGGCCGACGGCACGTCGAACTCCTCGGGCGGCCGCGCGAGCACGACGAACGCGTGGCCCGCCTCCGCCGCCACCTGCAGCCGCCGGCTCGCCGCCATGGCGAACCCGCGCCCGTCCGCCACGACGGCGGCCACGGCGCGACAACGCAACGCGAGATCGAGCGCCCACAACCGCGCGCCGGCATCGTGCGGGCCTCCGGGATCCGTGCGCCCGCCCCGCGCGCGTCGTCCGCGGACGCCGACGGCGTCGTCGGGCGTCGCGACGAACAACGAACGCGCGAGCAGCCGCGCGCCCCTCGGCCCCGCGCGCACGAGCGCGCGCCCGTACGGCCACACGCGTCGTCCGATCCAGAGCACGGGCCCCGCGCGCCCGGCGTCCATCCGATCCGGGCCCACCCGCTCCGTGCTCGCGCTCGCGTCCGACGCGCCGGCGGGGGGGCTGCGGAGCACCTGGTGGGCCAGATGCACGAGCACCGACAGCGGGGGTGTCCACACCGACGGCGGCGCGCCCCGGGCCTTCGACCTCGCGGTCACCCGCGGGGGCACGCGAGGCCCGTCCGCCGCCGCGGCCTCTCCCTCCCCTTCCTCAGGCAACCCGTCCTCGGGCAACCCGAACCACTCCGTCACGACGCCCCGGGGCAGACCGCCCGGCAGCCACGCATCCACCGACGGCCAGCCCGTCGGCACGACGTCTCTTTTGGCGGCGGCGTCTCTCCTGCTGGCGGCTCCCGCGGAAATGCCCGCTCCGGAGGTGTCCCTCGCGGGCCCGCCGCCGTCCGCGGCGAGCCGAGACGGGGTGCCCACGCCGCTCTCGAGCCGCTCGATCTGCGCCCGGAGGGCTTCGAGGGTCTGGATGCGCTGGGGCGAGGGGGGGAAGGCGACCACGGGGAGGATGATAGTACGTTGTTAGGTGTTTGACAAGGGGGTGGGCGAAGTCGCCCGGGGGGCCCCGGAACCGCGAGGCTTCGGCCCGTCGGCGGGGGATGCTCGGCCCATGGCCCGCAACGTCCTCGGCACGCCCCTCGAGTCCTGCTGCACGCGCCCCATGACGGGGTTCTTCCGCACCGGCCGCTGCGACACCGGGCCCGACGACGTCGGCCTGCACCTCGTCTGCGCGCGGATGACGGAGGCCTTCCTCGCCTTCTCCGTCGAGCGCGGCAACGACCTCGTCACCCCGCACCCGGAGTTCGGCTTCCCGGGCCTCAAGCCCGGCGACTGCTGGTGCCTCTGCGTGCAGCGGTGGAAGGAGGCCCTCGAGGCCGGCGTCGCGCCGCCTGTGCGCCTCGCGTCGACGCACCTCTCCGCGCTCGAGTTCGTGGACCTCGCCGACCTCAAGGTCCACGCGCTCGACGACCCCGACGCGCCGTGAGGTAGTATTGATTTTTCTAAAGTTTCACTTTAGAAAAATCAAATGCGCTACGTCCGTCGCGAGCTGACCCCCGTCCTGCGCCGCGCGGCCCGCGCGTTCGGCGCGATCCTGGTCACCGGCCCCCGCCGCTCCGGCAAGACGACCCTGCTCCGCCATGCGTTCCCACGGGCGACCTACGTCCTCCTCGAGGACCCCGACGTCCTCGCGCGCATCCGTGCCGACCCGCGCTCGTTCCTCGACGGCCTGACGTTGCCGGTCATCCTCGACGAGATCCAGGCGGTCCCCGAGCTCCTCCGATACGTGCGGTCCCGGATCGACGCCAACCCGCGGCGCCACGGCGAGTGGCTGCTGACGGGGTCGCAGGAGGCCGCGCTGATGCAGGGGGTCACCGAGTCGATGGCCGGCCGCGCCGCCGTGCTCGACCTCTGGCCCCTCTCGGTGGCCGAGTCGCCGGCGGTGACGCCGTGGCGCGGCGGGTTCCCCGAGGTGGTCGCCCGCCCTCGGGACGCGGACCTGTGGTTCGCGTCGTACCTCCGCACCTATCTCGAGCGCGACGTGCGCGCGGTCACGAACGTACGCGACCTGGCCGTGTTCCGCCGGTTCTTGGCGCTCGTCGCCGCCCGCACGGGGCAGATGCTCCAGCGCACGGAGTTGGCCGGGCCCCTGGGCGTCTCGGTCCCGACGGTCAGTCAGTGGCTCTCGGTCCTCGAGATCACGTCGCAGGTCCTGCTGGTCCCGCCGTTCCACGAGAACTTCGGCAAGCGGCTGGTGAAGTCGCCGCGTCTCTACGTGGCCGATGCCGGGCTGGCGTGCCACCTGTTGGGGATCGCGTCATCCGAGGAACTGGAGCGTTCGCCGTTCCTGGGGCCGGTGTACGAGGGGTTCGTCGCCGCGGAGATCGCGAAGCGGCAGGCGGCCACCGGCCGGCGGCGCGAGCTCTACCACTTCCGCGACCCGCAGGGTCTCGAGGTCGATCTCGTCGTCCCGACGGGTCCGAGGCGGCTGGCGCTGATCGAGGTGAAGGCCGCGCGAACGGTCGTGCCGCAGGACGCGGGCCCGGTCACGCGGCTCGCGGCCGCGGTGAAGGGGTACGACGTGGAGCGCTACGTCGTGTTTCGCCGGGGCGCGGGCGACCCGGTGATGGCGGCCCTTGCACCCGGCGTGCGCGCCCTCACGCTCGATGAACTGTTGCCGCGCGTCGTGCCGCGAGCGTGACGAGTGCCGCGCGCAGCAGGGGGGGCGACGGGGACCGGCGCTCAGCTCCGGAGCGTGAACGCGCGCCGCGGGCCGCGCGCGTCGGTCGCGAGCGCGGCCACGAAGTCGGCGGGCGGTGAGGTCTCGCCCGCGCGCACGAACGGCGGGCGCGGCGTGAACAAGAAGGGCTCGATCCCGCCCTCCGCCACGCGAGGCCCGGCCGCCGTCCGTCGCTCGACGTGGCGGTAGACGCCGCCGTCGAGGGCCTTCGAGAGCGCCTCGAGCCGCGTCCAGCCGCGGAAGAACGCGAGGCGCCGCGTGGTCTCGTCCGTCGCCGCGGCCACGGCCGCCGCGTCGTCGGCCGCGAGGTACCGCGCCGCGATCTCCGCGTGCTCGGGTACGTCGCGCAACCGCTCCACGTCGATGCCGAGCGGGTCGCGCCGCGCGAGCGCGATCAGCGCGAGGTCGTCGGCGTCGGCCGCGCTCCAGACGAGGTCGGCCGCCGGCTCGACGAGCCGCGGGCGCGCCTCGCCGACGCGCCGGAACCGCAGCGCCGCCGGCGCTGCGCCGACGTATCGCGCGAGCACCGTGCGCAGCGCCGCGCGCCGCACGACGAACCGCGCGCCGTGGCGCGGAGCGTGGAACCGCGCCGCGCGGGCCCGCTCGCCGTCATCGAGGAGCGCGCGGCCCGCCTCGACGACGTCCGCCGCCGCGTCGAGGGCCACGGCCCACACGTCCACGCCGTCGCCGACGTCGAGCGCGCCGTCGGGCGGCGGCGCGAACGTCATCACGGGCAGCGCGGGTCGCGGGAGCGTCGGGCGGTCGGCCATGGGCAGCGTCGGCGTTCGGGGGCGCGGGGTGCGCGAGGAAGGTGGGGGTTCGGGTGCGCGGAGCCCGCGAGGGACCGCGAGGCCCGCCGGCCACCGGGCCTCGCGTGTCGTCGGCGGGGCTCGGGGTCGTGTCGCGTCACACGGGCACGGGCGCGGTGCCGTGGTCGTGCCCGTGGCCGTGGCCGTGTTTCGGCGGGTGTTTCGGGAGGTGGTCGAGGAACTCGCGCAGCGCGCGGTTGAAGCCGACGCGCGCCTCGAGGTTCGAGAGGTGGCCCGCGGCGTGGAGCTCGTGGAGGCGCGCGTGGGGGATCGCGGCGGCCATCGCGCGGGCGTCCGACGGCGGCGTGATCGCGTCCTCGCTGCCGACGAGGACGAGCGTGGGGCACGTGATCGAGGGGAGCAGCTCGGTGGCGTCGCGGCGCGCGGCCATGGCGAGCTGCGCGTCGGCGACGGCCGCGGGCGTGGCCTGGCCGATCATGGCGAAGACGGCGTTCTTGAGGCGGAGGTCGGCGTGGGGGCCGAGCAGCTTCGGGAGCAGCTGTTCCGCGACCCAGCCGACGCCGCGTTCGAGGGCCTCGCCCGCGAAGGCTTCGCGCTTCGCGGCGGCCTCGGCGGTGTCCGCGGTGGCGCGGGTGTCGCAGAGCACGAGCGCGCGGAGGAACTCGGGGCGGGCGGCGAGGAGCTCGAACGCGACGTACCCGCCCATGGAGAGGCCGACGACGGCGGCGGACGGGATGCGCAGGTGGTCGCAGAGCGCGAGGACGTCGGCGGCCTGGTCGGCGATCGTGCTGCCGGCGGGCCGGGCGGTGCTCTCGCCGAAGCCGCTCGCGTCGATCGCGAGGACGCGGTGGCCGTTCGAGAGGGCGTGGACCTGCTCGGTCCACATGCCCGCGTGGAGCGGGAACGCGTGCAGCAGGATCACGACGTCGGGGCCGTGGCCGGCTTCGACGTAGTGGAGGTGGACTCCGCGGAGTTCGAGGGTGGGCAAGGGGGGCTCCCGTCGCGCCCGTCGCGGCGACCCCCGCACCCTACTCCTTCCGCGGCCCGACACCCTCCCCCGTGCCGGTTCCGCCATCCGGTGCCGGTCCCCAACTGGCGGAACCAACCGCCTCCCCCCGGTCCCATCCGCCCATCGACGCCGGTCGATTACTGGCGGATCGCGCCGGCGCTCTCGACCTCGACGTCGCCCAAACCGCCGGTGAATCCAGGGCTTTCGGGCCGCCTTCTCCCGTGGCCCGCAGCGATCTCCGATGCCCGCCGGTTCGCGCTGGACGATGGCCAGTCGGGCCCACCGGGGGGGTGTTATTCAAAGTTGGCGTCGAACTTTGAATACGGAGTGGCCCTATTCAAGGTGGAAGCTGGCCCACTCGGCGCTCGCCCCCCCGTGCGGGTTCCGCCCTTCGGTGCCGGTCCCCGAATGGCGGAACCGGTCCGCGGGCGTCAGTCCTTGCGGAGCGCGTCGAGGAGGGCCTGCGTGGCCATGGGGTTCATCTTCACCATGACGGGCCAGCCGCGACCGGCCCGCTCGAGCACGAAGACCGCCCGCGGGTCCTCGACGGGCTCGCCCGCGGGCGTCTGCCCTCGGTAGCTCGGCAGGACGCGCAGCGCGAGGTCCTCCTCGACGTGCGCCTTCACGCCGGTGCCGCCGAGCACGCCGAAGTAGACGCCCGCCTCCATCGCGGCCGGTTCGTCCTTCGGTTCGTAGCGGCTCGACGCGAGGGCCTGCTCGAGCTCGGTCGCGAGCCGCGCCGTCACCGCGCGCGGGGCGCGCAGGACCGCCAGGTCGCGGTCGCCTCGGCGGAGGCGGATCGTGAGGGTCGCCTTGTCGCGCTCGACGACCCATGCGACGCCCTCCGTCGCCACGACGGCCCGGTACTCGGAGACCTCGAAACCGGTGGCGTCGAGGTCCGCGACGACCTTCGGCGGCGCGAACAGCTTGTCCGTGACCGCGCGTTCGACGGCGAAGAGGTTGCTCTTCCCGTCGGACAGGATCGCGAGCATCACGTCGTCCTCGAGCCACCGCACGTACTGGATCGCGAAACCGCGGACGCCGCCCGTGTGCCACGTGCGCGTCGTCCCTGTGTCGGTCGGGCCCACGAACCAGCCACAGGCGTAGCCGTCGAGCGCCGGCGTGTGGAGCTTCGCCTTCGCGGCCTTATCGAGCACCGCATCGCCGCGCAGCGCTCGGTCCCACCGCACGAGGTCGTCCGCGGTCGAGACGACGCCGCCCATCCCGCGATAGCCCCAGCCGTACCACCAGTTCGTCGCCGTCCACTCGTCGAGGCAGTCGTCGCACGCGCGCCGCGCCGCGCGGTCGGACGCGATCCGGGCCCCGTCGTTGACGAACCCGGTGTCGACGAGGCCCGCGGGCGCGAACAGCTCCTTGCGGCAGTACGCCTCGAACGACGCCCCCGTCACGACCTCCACGATCGCCGCGAGCAGCGCGTACCCGACGTTCGAGTACGCGAACGCGGTCCCGGGCTGCGTCTCGAGCGGCGGCGTCAGCACCGTCTCGAGGTACGTCTCGAGCGTGCCCTTCCACGCGTACGGGACGCCGAGGTTCGGGTCGAGCCCCGCCGTGTGGTGCAGCAGGTGGTCGACGGTGACCGCCTTCTTGTCCTTCGGCGCCTTCGGGAAGAACTTCGTGATCGGGTCCGACGTCTTCAGCTTCTTCTGCTGCTCGAGCCGCAGGATCGCGGTCGCGGCGACCTGCTTGCTCGTCGAGGCCAGCTCGAAGATCGTCCGCGCGTCGTTCGGCCGCTTCCCCGCGCGGTCCGACGTGCCCCATCCCTTCTCGAAGACGACCTCGCCGCCCTTCGCGACGAGGACCATCCCCCAGAACGCCCCGCCGCTCGCGGTCTCGACCGCCTGCGTCAGCGAGGTCGCGAGCGCCGCGTCGATCCTCCGCGGCGGCGGCTGCGGCGTCGCGTCCTTCGGTTCCTTGCCGTACGCGGGCCCGCCCAGCGCCCCGACCGCGAGCAGGAGGGCGATCCCGCCCCGCGTCCCGCGCCGCGCGCGACCTCGCCGCGTGCCGTTCCGTGCCGCCGCCGTCCCCGTGCTGCCGTGGTCCATGGTGCCCCTCCCGGTTCCGACCCCGGGAGAGTCTGCCACAAGTGGGCGACCGCGTCGGCCGCCGGCGGGACGTCGGCCCCGGCGCGGGGGGTCAGCGGCCCCGGAGGACGCGCAGCTCGGCCTCGGCCTTGCGCGTCACGCGGTCGCACATGATCGAGCAGAGGGCCTCGGTGGTCTCGTCCGACAGGGCGTAGACCGACTTGGTCCCCTCTTCGCGGCGCGTCACGAACCCCGCCGCCGCCAGCAACAGCAGGTGCTTGCTCGCGTTCGCGTGCGAGAGGTCGGCCGCGGCCGCCAGCTCCATCACGCTGTGGGGACCCGTGCGCAGCAGCTGGAGCAGCTTCAGCCGCGCCGGCTCGCCCAGCGCGCGGAACTGCTCGGCCACCGCGTCGAGCATCGGGAGCGACAGCGGCGCGTGCGCGGACTTGGCGCGGGGGCTCACGGGGCCTCCTTCTTCTTCACGGGACCGGTCTCGGCCGGCAGGTCGGCGCGGAGCGACCACGCCTTCCAGGAGCCGTCGAACCAGCGCACGTCCTTGTACCCGAGCAGGTAGCGCAGCGTGAACCACGCCTGGCTCGCCTGGTGCCCGGTCCGGCACGACACGATCACCGGCCCGTCCGACGCGAGGCCCAGTCCGGCGTACCCCGCCCGCAGCTCGTCCAGGCCCCGGAACCACACGGCGCCGCCGTCCACGACGACGTCCTCCGTGTACGGCCGAGACCGCGACGTCGGGATGCGCCCGCCGCGCACCTCCGGGCCCTTCTCGCCCTCGAACGCCTTCGTCGGCCGCACGTCCACGATGACGGGCCCGCCGCCGCGGCTCGCCGCGACCACGTCGTCGAGCGTCACGCCGAAGTCGAAGGCCCCGGGCCGGGCCACGTACGTCGCGGGCGTCGGCGTCGGCGCGTCCTTCGCCACGGGCCGGCCCTCGGCCGTCCACGCGCCGAACCCGCCCTCCATCACCGCCACCTTCGCGTGCCCGAGCGCCACGAGCACCAGCGCGAGGTGCGTCGGGTCCTGCAACCGGTCGCCGCCGTACACGACAACCTCGGTGTCGGCCGAGAGGCCCCACGCGCCCGCCTTCGCCGCGAGCGCCTCCACCGGCAGCATCTCGTCGGCCACGCCGCCCCGCGTCTCGCGCGTCGCCGCGATCGGCACGTGCACCGCGCCGGGGACGCGCCCCTTCGCGACGTCCTCGGCCTTCTCGCGCGTGTCGAGCACCGCGACCTTCCCGAGCCGCGCCGCGACCCACGCCGTCGACACGACCGTCGGCGCGGTCAGCGCCGCGGGATCCGTGGCCCACCGCGCGGGCCGCGGCGCCGCCGCGGGCGCCTTCCGCCCGGCGAGCCGCGCCGCCAGCGCGCGGGCCCGCGGGCCCTCCTCGGCGACGCGCCGCTCGGTCGTCGGGCCGCGCAGCGACGGCGGCATCCACGCCGTCGCCTTCAGCCCGTCGAGCCCGTCCTCGAGGATCCGCACGTTCGTCCGCCCGCGCCGCGCGAGCTCGACCCACGCCTGCGCGGGGTGCGTCATCCCGTTGCTCACGAGCACCACCGTCCTCGCCGCGTTCGCGTCGAGGAACGCGGTCCCCTCGGGGCCGAGCAGCCGCACGAGGTCGAGGTTCACCGCGCCCGGCAGGTGGAACGCCGCGAACTCGTCCGCGGGCCGCACGTCCACGATCGCGAGCGTGTCCGGCGCGTCGAGCAGCCGGCGCGCGACCTCGTCGGGCGCGAGGTGGTCCTCGCCCGCCCCCACCGGCGCCGCCCCCGGGGGCGCGGCCGTGTCCCGGGCCATGGGCCCGGCGGCCGCCGGGCCTCGCGGTCCCGGGAGGGGGCCGCGGTCCACCACCGCGATCACGATCGCGACGCCGAGGACCGCCAGGGCCGAGAGGAGCTTCGTGCGGGTCGAGTCCATGGGGGCCTCCGTCACGCCTGCGCGCGCGCGCGGCGCGCGGCCAGGACCTCGACGACGACGAACGCGGCGAGCGCGACCGCCACGACGAGCAGCGTCGTGACGCCCGGCGAGAGGTCGAAGCGCTCGGGCAGCGTGCACACGCCGCACGCGCCCGCCGTCGAGAACGACGCGAGCGACGGCCACGCGAAGGCGTACGCGAGCGAGCCGAGGGCCGCGCCGCCGAGGAAGACGAGCGCGTCGCCCTTGCCCGACGCGAGCCCGACGAGCGCGGTGCCCGGGCACCAGCCGCCCATCACGAACCCGACGCCGAAGATCAGGCCGCCGACGACCTGCGGGCCGAGGAACGTCTCCATCTGGTAGACGGTGGCCGCGTCGACGAGGCCGAGCGTCACGAGGCCGCGCAGGCCGAGCAGCGCGGTGACGATGGCCGAGAACATGACCTGGATCACCGCGAAGTCGCGGCCGTAGAAGACGCCGGTCAGCCGGCGGCTGCTCGAGAAGCCCGCGCGCTCGAGCCAGAAGCCGAACGCGAGGCCGAGGACGCCCGCGAGCACGAACGCGGCCGTCGTGTCGAGGCGGCCCTCGGCGAAGAGGGTGGCGAGGGGGAGGGCGGAGGCGGACATCAGTTCCACTCCTTGCGCACGAACCACGCGGCGCCGAAGCCGCCGGCGAACACGGCCATGGTGAAGGCCCACGAGCCGTCGAGCAGCAACGCGCCGCCCGTCAGCGACTGGCCCGACGTGCACCCGCCGGCCATGCGGCTCGCGAACCCGACGAGCACGCCGCCGACGAGCGCGAGCACGAGGCGGTGCCGCACGCTCGCCGTGGGCCCGCGCTCGACCTGGAACCGCGCGCGGCGCGCGGCGCGGGCCGAGAGGAAGCCGCCGACGAGCACGCCGCCGGCCATGAACACGAGGTAGTGGCGCAGGGCGGGGCCGCCCTCGAACCACGCCCCGAGGTAGCCGTTCGACTCGACGGCCTGCGGCGCGACGACGTGCGTCGCCTGCGCGGCACCGCGTGCGATGGCGCCCGACGCGCCGAGGCCGGTGCCGAGCGTGACGAACGAGAGGAGGAGCGTCAGGCCGAGGCCGACGCCCGCGAGGTACGGGTTCCAGAAGCGCTGCGGGGCGGGGGCGAGCGGGGCGTTCATGGGCGGCTCTTGGGAGGGATCGCGCGAGGGGTGGGGATCAGCAACCGGCCGGGCGCTTCTTGGGCGCGGTCGGGGGCGTGGGGGTGGTGGGGGCCGCGGGGGCGGCGGGGGCCGCGGGCGACGCGCCGGGCTGCGGCGCAGCGGGCCTCGCGTCGGCGGAACCCGACTTCGACGGGAGCGGGGCGTTGCCGACGGCCTCGACCTCGCGCCAGAACGCGGCGGTCCCGCCCGCGAGCACGCGCACGGCGCGGCCGGGCAGGGCGGCCGAGAGCAGGCCGGCCACGGCGTACGCGGTCGTGCCGTCGCGGTCGGCGATCACGACGCGCAGCGCCGGGTCGAGCGCGCGGACGTGCGCGACGATCGCGTCGGGGTCGACGCGGACGGCGCCGGGGACGTGGTAGTCGTCGAAGGCCCATTGCGGGCGCACGTCGAGGACGGCCCACGCCTTCGGCTGGTCGGAGAGGCCCGCCGCGAGCGCGAGGGGCGACGTCGGCTCGGGCAGGAGGAACCCGGCTCCGGTCGTCGGCGTCGCGGCGGGCGTGTTCGGGACGGGCGCGGGGCAGACGGCGGCGAGTTTCGACGTGCCCGTGACCGGCAGCTTCGCGGTGAGCCACGCGTCGAGGCCGCCGTCGAGGTTCGCGATGTTCGTGAAGCCGAGGCGCTCGGCGAGGCCGACGGCCATGCTCGAGCGGTAGGCGGAGTTGCAGACGAAGAGGACGGGCGCCTTCGGGTCGAGGACCTGGCCGAAGTGGGGCCAGTCGGAGAGCGGGAGGTTGGCGTAGTCGCCGATGCGGGCCTCGGCGGCCTCGCTCTCGGTGCGGACGTCGACGAGGATCGGCTCGGTGCCCGCCTTCATCGCGGTGGCGAGGCGCTCGGGGGACCAGAGCTCGGTGGTGCGGACCGCGAGGCCCGCCGCGCGCCAGGCGTCCATGCCGCCGGCGAGGTGGCCGTCGACGGTGTCGAGGCCGATGCGGCGGAAGCGGAAGGTGGCCTCGGCGACCTCGGCGTCGGAGCCGACGAGGAGGAGGCGCGCGTCGAACGGGATGACGATGCCGGTCCAGGTGTCGAGGCGGCCGCGGACGGCGACGTTGACGGCGGTCTCGACGTGGCCGGCCGCGTAGGCCTTGGCGTCGCGGAGGTCGACGGCCCAGGCGCCGGCGGCGAGCTTCGCGCGGAAGTCGGTGGGCGACAGCGCGGGCGGCATGGCGGGCGCGCCCTCGACGACGGGCGGGCCCGCGCGGTTCATCGCGACGTTGAACTTGAAGTAGGCGGGCGCGACGGGGAGGCCGGTGACGACGCGCGAGACGAACTGCGCGCGGCTGATGTCCTCGAGGTAGGGGTTCGAGGCCTTCTCGGCGCCGATCGTGGAGACGGTGTCGGGGGAGAGGTGGGCGCCGCAGAGGGAGCCGGCGCCGTGGGCGGGGAGGACCTTCGTCGCGTCGGGCAGCGTCTTGAGGCGGGTGATGGAGTCGAACGCGGCGGTGGCGAGCTTGACGGGGGTGGACTCGCCGCCGACGAGGTCGGGGCGGCCGATGCCGCCGATGAAGAGCGTGTCGCCGGTGAAGGCGTACATCGGGTTCACGGGCGCGCCGGGGACGTGGAGGAGCAGCGTCATCGAGTCGAAGGTGTGGCCCGGCGTGGCCCAGGCCTCGACGGTGGCGGCGCCGACGGCGACCTTCTGGCCGTCCACGAGGCCGACGTGCTCGAACTTGGAGCCGCTCTCGGCGGAGATGTGGGCCTTCGCGCCGGCGCGCATGAGCTCGGTGTGGCCCGCGACGAAGTCGGCGTTGGTGTGGGTGAGGAAGACGTGGGTGACCTTGGCGCCGAGCTGCTTCGCGTCGCGGACGTAGTGGGCGACGTCGCGCTGCGGGTCGACGACGGCGGCCTCGCCCCCGCTCACGACGAGGTAGGTGAGCTGGGAGAGGCAGCCGAGCTGGTACTGGCGGACGCGGACGCCGTTCGTCTCGACGTCGAGGG
The DNA here is from genome assembly GCA_016795345.1 of Planctomycetia bacterium. Classification (GTDB taxonomy): domain Bacteria; phylum Planctomycetota; class PLA2; order PLA2; family JAEUHO01; genus JAEUHO01. The sequence goes on from JAEUHO010000117.1 coordinate 14,120, forward strand.
TGACCTGGGGCGTGGCGGCCTCGTCGCCGTGGGTCGCCTTCTCGGCGTCCTCCGCGAAGGCGCGGGGGCCGGGGAGCGTGGCGGCCGCGAGGGCGGCGGCCGCGGCGAGGGCGACGGCGAAGCGGGACGTGCGGGACATGGGCGGGGCTCCGAGGGACACGCGGAGTCTATATACAACTCGGCAGTTGTCAAGTCGTACAGCGACGAAACCGCCGCGACCCCCGGATCCGGACTCCGCCCGACCGGGGGAACCCCGGGGGGCGGTCACACGTCGAACCGAGGGTTGCGCGGCGGGCGCGCGCCGCCGATCCTGCGGGAGGAGGGTGTCCGTGACGAAGCGACGTGAGACGAAGCCGGGCCGGGTCGCGGGGCGGGTGCTCGCCTTGGCGGCGCTCCTTCTCCTCTGGGTGCCCGGAGCCGTCCGCGCCGAGGACGCGCCGCCGACGGCTGCCGAACCGACCCCGGCCGCGAAGGTCGAGGCCGAACGCGCCCGGCTCCGGTCGAGCGACGCCGACGACCGCGAGAGCGCGGCGTGGGCGCTCGAGCGCCTCGGGCCCGCGGCTGCCGCAGCGGCCCCGGACCTCGTGGAGGCCCTCGACGATGAGGTCGAGCACGTGCGCGCGGCGGCGTTCGACGCGATCCGCGCCCTCGGCGTGCCGTCGGCGGCGACGGTGGCGGAGATCCTCGCGCGCGCGGGCCGCGCCGATCCCCGGTATGCCGCGCTCGCGCTCTGGGCCTCGGTCGCGTCGGGTCAGCGCTCGGGCGCGGACCTCCGCGCGGTGCTGCTCGACCCGGCCACGCGCGAGGCCGCGCGTTCGGCGCTCGTCCTGCGGGGCGTGGCGGCGCGTGACGTCTGGATCGCGCTCGCGAAGGACGGCACATGGCGTCTGCGCGCGCTCGGCTTCGAGGGGCTCTCGACCCTCGGCGCGGACGCGGCCCCCGCGCTCGATCTCGTCCTGGCGGGCCTCGACGACGTTGCGGTTCCCGTCCGCGAGGCCGCCTGCGCCGCGCTCGGCGCCCTCGTCCCGACGCAGGACCGCGCCGCCGCGCGCGCCCGAACGCTGCTCACCGACCCAACCCTCGAGTTCTTCCCCCGGTATCGACTCCTCGTCGGCTTCACCCATCGCCTCCCGGCCGCCGATGCCGAGGCCACGCTTCGACCTCTGCTCCGGGTCGATCCGGAGAACCGCGTGTTCACCGAGTACGCGGCACGTGCCCTGTACGTGACCGGGGCACGCGATGCGGCCGTCCTCGACGGCCTCGCCGCGACGGCGACTCCTCCCCGGCCGTGGAACCGCGGAGGCGAGGAGGTCCGCCCGGCCCGCACCATCGATCCGCGCGGCACGGACCTCGACGTCGTTGCCGCGCTCCGTGGTGCCGGGGCGGACGGCGTGGCCGCCGTCAACCGATCCACGCCGTTGGCCCAGGACCAACGCGTATCGGTGCTCGCCGCGATCGGGACCGACGCGAGCTGGGCGGCGCTCGAGTCGCTGCTCGGAGCCGCCGAGTCGCGCGACGCCGCAGCGTGGGCCCTCGTGATCGGGAAGGGGCCGGCGGCGCCGTCGGCTGCCGTGGAGCGGGCGTTCGCCAGCTACGCGCCGACACCGGGGAGTGGCCTTGATCCTGCCTGGCAGTTGTTCGGGGGGTTTCGCGAGAAGGTCACGACGTGGCTGGCGGCGACCCGCTCCGCTCGGCTGCCGGAACTCTGGCTTGCAAGGTGGGATCTCGAGGAGTCTGAGGATGAGTCACAGGGCCCGGTGAGGTTCGCGCGAGCGCAGTCCATCGCGTCCGAGGACCTGACCGCACTGGCCGTCGTGATGGGAGAAGGTGCGCGACCGATCCTCGAGGGACTGGTGGATCGGCTTTGCTCGCCTCGAGCGGGGTACACGTACGAGGCTCCGCGAGCGGAGTTGATCGAGATGGCGCCCGCATTGTCGGCGACACTCGTTCCGCTGCTCGAGGCGCGTCGCGCGGCCGCGCAGGACGACGTGATCCGAGCGCGGATCGACGAGGTCCTCGAACGGGTGCGGAAATCCGCATCCAAGTGACGCAAGGCCCGGCGGCCGACGTTCCTAGGGTAGGCGCGCGGAGTCCTGCGATGACGGCACGGTGGCGGCGATGGCTCCTGACGACGGTGGCGATCACGTCGCTCCACCTGTCGCTCCTCGGGGCGGCGCGGGCCGACGACCCCGAACCGTTGCCCGCCGACGATGCGACGCTGACCGCCCAGATCATGGGAGGACGGACGTCCGTGCGCGGACGGGAGCACCTCCGCGGCCGGTTCGAGCGGGACCTCCCCGCGGCACTGCGTCGTCTCACGTCGCTCCTCCGCGCCGCCGATGCCCCGACTCGTCGCGGCGGCGCGCAGGGCCTCGCGGTCCTGGGATCGGCGGCCGCGCCCGCGGGCCCCGACCTCGTCGAAGCGCTCGACGACGACGATGCGGACGTCCGCGCCGCCGCCGTCGAGGCGATCCAGGCCCTCGGGGCACCGAGCGAGGCCGTCGTCGCCGGCGTGGCGGCCAGGGCACCACGCACGGACCCGACGTTCACGCGCCTCGTGCGCTGGATCGACATCGCCCTGGGGCGTCTCGACCCCGCGGCCCTGTTCGCACGCCTCGCGGACCCGTTCACCCGGGCCGAGACGATCTCGGCGCTCTCGACCCGAGGTGCGGCCGCGATCCCGGCGTTCGCCGCGTTCCTCGACGACCCGGCCTGGCGTGCGCGAGTGTGGGGCGCCGACGGCCTCGCAGCGCTCGGGGTCTCGACTCCGGACGCCACCGCGCGGCTCGTCGCGCGGGTCGGCGATCCGGTCGAGCAGGTGCGCACCGCGGCGCTGGCGGCCCTCGTGGTGCTCGTGCCCGGCGACCCCGCCGCGGCCGCGTACGCCGCCACGCGGGTCGGCGACCCGGCGCTGCCGCCGCACGTCCGCGGCGGGTTCGTCCGCGGGCTCACGCACCGGCTCGCCGACGACGGCGTCGCCGCCGCGCTGCGGGCCCACCTGCGCGCGGGCGATCCGTTCGACGAGACGGTGGCGCGCGCGTTGTTCGCGTCCGGGTCCCGCGACGAGGCGGTCCTCGGCGGGCTCGCGCGCGCCGCGACTGGGTTCCCGTCGTGGGAATCGTCGCATCGCAACCTCCGCCCCGCCGCTCCGTCCCCCGCGGCCGTCGGCGCGGACCTCGACCTCGTCGCGGCGCTCCGCGACGCCGGCGACGCCGGGCTCACGGCGGTGCGCACGGAGACGCCCACGGAGCTGGGTCGTCGCACGTTCGTGCTCGGCGCGATCGACACCGAGGCCGCGTGGGACGTCGTCCGCGCGCAGCTCGACGTGGCCGACGCGCAGCGGTTCGCCGCGTGGACCTGTGTCCACGGGCTCCGCGACCGCGCGCCGGATCGCGCGATCGAGATCGCGTTCGTCGACTACCTCGACGGCGGGCCCGCGCCGAGCTGGGGGCTTCCCCGCGGCCCGTCCGACGGGTCGGAGGCGCTCGCGGCGGCGCGCGGGGGAGCGTGGACGGCACGCTGGCTCGCGGCGTGGGAGCGTCGTGACCGGGAGGACCGCGGATGGAGCACCGTCGAGATGCGCCTGATCGAGCTCGCGCGTGCGCTCGGACCGGCCGCCGCGCCCATCGTCGCGGGCCTGGCCGAGCGCCTCTCGAGCGCGCAGCCGTCCGTGCGCGTCCGGGCCCGCGAGGGCCTGCGAGCGCTCGGCCCGGCCGCGGCCGCGGCCACCCCGGCGATCGAGGCCGCGGCGGCCCACACGACCGACGCGGCGGAAGCCGCCGTGCTCCGGCGCGTCCTCGACGCAGTACGCGCAACCCCGTCCAAGTGACGCAAGGCCCGGCGGCCAGCGGGCCTCGCGTCCCGGGGGTCGATCTGCCAATCGATGCCGGTCGTCTATTGGCGGATCCGGCTGCAGCGGAGGGGGGGGCGGCTGGGGGCGGTCAGCGGCGCGTGACGGTCAGGCGCGCGGTCGTCGCTTCGCCCGGGCGGATCACGACCGGGAGCTCGAACGGCTCGAAGCCGGGCATCGCGTCGGGATCGACGGACACCACCCGCTCGCCCGCGTCGATCCGGACGTCGGCCACGCCGTCCTTCACCAGGATCGCCTGCTCGAACTCGCGCCCCAGGACGACGAGGGTCCCGCGCGGAAGCGGCGCGCCATCGCCATCCACCACGGTCACGATCAGTCGCCCCAGCGGCTCGAGCGCGACCGCCACCGACGTCGTCTCGCCCGACGCGACGCGGACGTCCGGCGTCCACGTCTCCGAGTACCCCGGCGCGTGCAGTTTGAGGTGGCCCGCCATCGGCCGCACGCGGTAGCGGTGCACGCCGTCCGCCGCCACGTTCGGCGCCGACGGCGTCATCGCCACGATCGTCCGCCTCGTCCGCATCCCGACGAGGTCGCAGACCTCGAGCGGCGCGCCGGTCCGCGCATCACTCGCACGCACGACGACCTCGCCGTCGGGGAACGCGACCGGCTCCACCGACCCCATCGGCGCGTGGCGGCACGCCGCCGTCCCGCTCGCGAGGACGACCACGAGTCCGCAACTGCGCCACCTCGAGCCGCGGGCCCGCATCGACCTCTCCTCCGGCGATCGTCTCAACATACACGGATCTGCGATCCCCGAGCCGACGCCAACGCAAGGCCCGGCGGCCAGCGGGCCTCGCGTACCCCGGGATCGCGATCCGCCAATAATCGACCCGCATCGATGGGCGGATCCGAGGGACTTCCCGGTGCCAAACGCGCCATTTGGTGCCGGACACCAAATGGCGCGTCTGACCGGGGGCCCGGGTCGAGGACGGTCGTCGGAGGCGGCGGGCGGAGGGGACGAGCGGGCGACGCGGCGGGCCCGGTCAGCGGGCGATGCGGTCGTAGGTGATGACGACGTTGACGTCGGTGCGGCGGAAGACGAACTGCTCGGTGCCGCTGAAGGTCACGGTGCCGACGTTGGACGGCTGGCCCGGGAAGTTGAGCGTCACCGTCCCACGCGCGAACGAGAAGGTGCCGGTGTCGTCCCAGAGCGTCTTGCCGCCCGCGGTCGCGAGCGAACGCACGGAGCCGTCGGCGCCGAACGTGATCTCGTTGGTGATCGCGTTGTTGCGGAACCAGAAGACGCCGCGCCACGTCCCGACGAGCTTGTCGGCCTCGGTGCGCGGACGCGGCGGCGGAGGCGGGGGCTCCGGCGTCGGCGTGGGGGCGGGCGTGGCCGTGCGGCGGCCGCCGATCGCGGCGACCGCGCGCGCGGCGACGGCGCGGACGTCGTCGTCGGGGTCCTCGTCGGCGACGCGCCGGAGCTCGGGGAGCGCGGCCGCGGCCGCGGGGCCCAGCGCGCCGAGCTGC
>JAEUHO010000133.1 GCA_016795345.1 Planctomycetia bacterium
GTGCCGTGGTTCCGCTTCACGCCCGACGGGCGGCACGTGCTCGTCGCGGTGATGCCCCGCGACCAGCGCTCCGTCGAGGTGCTGCGCTGCGACCCGCGGGGCGGGCCGACGACGACGTGGTGGCGCGACGAGGACCCGCGCTGGGTGGACGTGCCGGACCCGCCGCGCTTCCTCGCGGACGGCGCGACGGCGATCGTGCGGAGCCGGCGCGGCGGGTGGTGGCGGCTCTGGCGCGTGCGCCTCGACGACGGGAGCGCGACGCCGCTCACGCCCGACGGCGAGGACGCGGGCCGCGTGCTCGCGGTGGACGAGGCGGCCGGCGCGGTCTTCTGCGGGACGGAGGACCGCGCCACGCTGCGCGCGGGGGTGGCGCGGGCCCCGCTCGCCGGCGGGCCGGTGGTCCGCGTGACGGACGCGGAGGCGTCGCACACGGCGTCGTTCTCGACGACGGGGCGCGTCTTCGTCGACGACGCGTCGCGCCTCGACCGGCCCCCGCGGTACACGGTGCGGCGGGCCGACGGCACGGCGGTCCGCGAGGCCGGCGACGCCGCCACGCCGGCGTGGGCCGCGGCGGCGCTCCCGGCGCCCGTCCTCGTGCGGCTCCGCGGCGAGCCGGAGCTCGTCGCGACCGTGCGCAAGCCGCGCGCGTTCGACGCCGCGCGCGCGTGGCCGGTCGTGTTCCACGTGTACGGCGGCCCGGGGTCGCGCCTGGTGCGCGACGCGTTCGACGGCGGGCTGTTCGACGCCGTGCTCGCGGAGGCGGGCTTCGTCGTGGTCCGCGTGGACGGGCGCGGCACGTCGGGCCGCGGCAAGGACCACGAGGCCGCGGTGGCGGGCCGCCTCGGCACGTGCGAGGTCGAGGACCTCGTCGCCGCGGTGGACCGCCTCGCGACCGAGCCGTGGTTCGACCGCGCGCGCGTCGGCGTGTGGGGCTGGTCGTACGGCGGGACCGTCGCGGCGCTCGCCGCGGGGAAGGCGCCGGCGACGTTCCACGCCGCGGTCGCCGTCGCGCCGGTCACCGACTGGCGGCTGTACGACACGATCTACACCGAGCGCTACATGGGGTCGCCGGAGGCGCGGCCCGAGGCCTACCGCGAGGCCGCGGCCACGACCCACGCGAAGGACGTGCGCGGCGCGCTGCTGCTGGCGCACGGGCTCGCCGACGACAACGTGCACGCGCAGAACACGTGGTGGATGGTGAAGGCGCTCGTCGCGGCGGGGCGGCCGTTCGACCTGCAGATCTACCCCGAGAAGGGCCACGGCCTCGAGGGGCGCGACACGCGCGTGCACCTGCACCGCCGCGTCCTCGACCACTTCGTGCGGTCGCTCGGCGCGGGGCCCGCGCCGCGCTGACGCGCGCGGGTCAGCGCGGCGCGTCGTCGATGGCGGGCTCGAGCCCGGGGTGCGCCTCGAACACGGGCTGCCCCTTGCGGGCGCGGAGCGCGGCGACCGCGGCCGCGACCTCGGGCACGTCGAGGGGCACGCCGGCCCCGCGGAGCGCGTCGTGGAGCGCGAGCCAGACGTAGAACCCGCGGTCCGCCTCGGGCACGGCCGCCCGGAGGGTGCGCACGGCGGCGGTGGGGAACCCCCGCTCGCGCAGGTACCGCGAACGGAACACCGCGGCGAGCGCCGCCGGCTGGCCGGCGAGGCGACTGTCGAGCTGTTCGAGCGCCGCGCGAAGGTCGGGGTCGCCCGCCACGACGCGCACCCGGGTCGAGGTGAGCGACGCCCCGCGGCCGCGGGCCGGACGCACGCCCCACGCGACCTCGTCGCCCGGCCGGACCGCGGCCCGGACGGCGTCCGGGACGGGGATCGACACCACCGCGCCGGGGACGCCCTTCGGCATGAGCCCGTCGAGCACCTCGTCGTCGGGGAACGGGACCGGCGGCGCGAGGTCGACGCCGTCGCGGGTGAAGAACACGACGAGCTTCCCCTCGCGCACCCAGCCGCCGGGCACGTACACCTCGACGACGTCGAGGTCGTCGACGCGCGCGTCGCCCCGCGGCAGGAACGCGATCGGCGCGCTCAACGCCGGGCCGCGGTCGGTCTCGAGCCGGGCCCAACGCCTCCAGTCGAGGCGCAGGAACCGGGAGAACTCCTGCATCACCGCCGGGTCGTCGAGGTCGGTGACCTTGAGCATCGGCGCCATCACGGTGTAGGTCTTGTCGGCCCGCGGGCGGATCCGCACGACCTCCTCGTCGGTGCGGAAGGCCTTGCCGACGAGCTGCACGCGGTGGTCGCCCGGCGCGAGCGCGACGTCGAGCGGACGCCCCTCGGTCAGGCGGCCCACGGTCACGCCGTCGACGAACACGTCGGCCGGCAGCGACAGGTCGACGCGCAGCGTGCCCGGCTGCGCGTTCCACCACGCGAGCCCGCCGAAGAGCAGCCCGACGGCCGCCGCCACCGGCAGCGCGAACGGCCGCGCGCCGCGCAGCGCGCGCCTCCACGGCGGCACGGGCCGGCCCACGGGCGCCTTGCCGGCCGCGACGGCCCGGAGGTCGTCGCGCAGCGCGCCCGCGGTCACGTACCGGTCCTCCTTGCGCTTCTCGAGCGCCTTCATCACCACGGCCTCGACGCCGGGCTCGAGCGCGGGCGCGCCCGCCGCGCGGCGGCGCGCGATCGGGTCCGGGCGCTGGACGAGCACCATGCGCACGAGGTCCTGCGGGTCGGTCGCCGCGAACGGCGGGGTCCCGACGAGCGCGTGATAGAGCGTCGCGCCGAGCCCGTACACGTCGGTGCGCGCGTCCACGTCACGGACGCGGCCGAGCAGCTGCTCGGGGCTCATGTACGGCGGGGTGCCGAGCGCCTCGCCGGTCTGGGTGAGGTGCCCGCCGTACAACGTGCGCGCCAGGCCGAAGTCGGCGAGCACGACGTGGCCGTCCGGCCGCACGATCAGGTTCGCGGGCTTCACGTCGCGGTGCACGACACCGGCCGCGTGCAGCGTGTCGAGCGCGTCGGCCACCTCCGCGAGCGCGGCGAACAGCGCCCGCGGCTCCGGCACGGTGCCCTCGTCCACGTGGGTCTGCAGCGTGCGGCCCTCGACGAGCTCCATCGCGTAGTAGAGCTGCCCGTCCACGTCGCCCGCCTCGTACACGGTGACGACGTTGGGGTGGCGCACCTGCGCGCACGCGCGGGCCTCGCGTCGGAACCGCTCGACCATGGCCGGGTCGGCGTCGAGGCTGCGCGGCAGCACCTTCACGGCGACGCGACGGACGAGGTCGCGGTGCAGCGCCTCGTACACGACGCCCATCCCGCCGCCGCCGATCACCCGCTCGAGGACGTACGGCCCGAACGCGCGCGGCAGGCTCGGCTCCGTCGGGGGGGCCTTCGCGCGGTCGATCGCCTCGGCGGCCTCGAGCAGCCGCAGGAACTCCTCGTATTCGTCGCCGAGCGCCTCGCGGTAGTTCATGGGGTCCGGCGCGCGGCCCAGCGCCTTGTGCCGCTGGTAGTCCTCGAGGGCGGCGACGATGCGGCGTTGGCGGTCGGCGGGGCTCATGGGGGTTCCGCGTCCACGAGCGGCGCGCCCGGGCCGCCATTTCTAACAAAGCGCGCGGAGGGATCCCCGGGGACGCGAGGCCCGGCGGCCGGCGAGGCCGCTTCCGAGCCCGAAAAAAGTGCGCGGGGGACGCTGCGTGAGCAGCGTCCCCCGCGCCAGCCCGCGGACCGCGGGTTCCGGGGCCGTGGGTGCGGCCTAGTTCCCGTTGAGGGCGTTCAGGGCCTTCGTGGCCGCGTCGAGCGCACCCCCCGCCTCGGCCTGCGCGGCCAGGGCGGCGTCGAGCTCGTTCTTCGCGGCGAGGATCGCCTCGGGCGTCCCGCCCTGGGCGGCTTCCCAGGCGACCTGGGCGTCCTGGACGCGCTTCTCGGCACCGGCGAGCGCAGCCTGGGCGGTCTGGACCGCCTTCTGCGCGGCGTCGAGCTGAGCCTGCGGGTCCGGCTTCACCGGCATCGGGGGCATCACCGGGGGCGTCTTCGGCGAGGGCACGCCGCCCATCGCGTCGTTCGCCTGCTTCTCGATCTTGTCGGCGTCACGGTCCGCCAGCTGGGCCTGCTGGGCGAGGTTCTCGGCCATCTTGGCCTTCTCGGCCGCGAGCTGGCCCGCCGCATCCGCCGCCGCCTTCGCGTCGGCCGCGGCGCGCTCGAGAGCGTTCGCCTCGTCCATCTTGTTCTGGCGCTGGGCGTCCGTCAGGCCGTTCGACATGTCGGTCGCCTCGGCGCGAGCCGCCGCCGCCTTCGCGGCGAAGTCCGCAGCCTTGGCCGACTCGGCATCCGCGGTGGCCTGCGCCTCGTCCGCGAGCTTCTTCGCCTCGGCGGCGGCCTTCTCGGCCTGGTCCGCACGGTGGCGAGCCTGCAGCGCCGCGGCGCGGAGCTGGTTGACGACGGCCGCGTGCTCGGCGTCCTGGTTGCCGGCGGTCGGGTCGGTCGCCGGGTCCGTCGGGGTCGGGGTGCCCGGCACCGTCGGGATCGGCGGGAGGCCGGAGCCGCCCTGCTTCAGGCCGCCCTTGTTCGCACCGGAGGTCTTCGCGACCGCGGTCGGGCCGACGCCGGCCATCTTGCCCTGGTTGCCCGAGGGCAGGTCACCCGCGCCGGGGCCACCGCTGGCGAGGCCGCCACCGTTGAGGCCGCCGGCGAAGCCCTTGCGCGACGGCGACGGGTTCGTCGTCATGCGCATCTGGGCGTCCTGGAAGAGCGGGGTGTTCTTGAGCTTCAGGCGACGGAGGCAGTCCACCATGTCCGCGTAGACGGAGGTGATGGAGTCGTCGGTCTTGACGACCTCGACGTAGGTCATGAGCGCCTCGGACAGGAAGCTGTAGTTCTTCAGCGCCTGCGCCTTGGTGATCATGCGGCCGAGCGCGGTCAGGCCCTTGTTGGCCTCGATCTCGCCCACCTTCTTCGTCGCGGCCGCCTTGTCGGTGACCGTGAAGTCGAGGGTGATGGGCTTCAGGCTCTTCTTCTCGAAGTACACGCCCCAGGTCACCTTGTCGCCCGACTTCAGCGACTCGACGACGACGGCCGGGATGGTCTCGATCGTCGTGGTCTTCGCCGGCTCGAACGGAGCGGAGTAGAGCTCCTTCTTGCCCTGGAAGAACTTCAGGAAGGCCTTGCCGTCGAACGACGGCGAGACGTCCACGCGGAAGGTCCGGAGGCCGGCCTTGCGGACGTCGCCGGACGGCCACGTCGGGTACGCCAGACCGTCCACGACGCCGCGCTCGGGCGTGAACGGCTCGACCGCGGGGGTCTCGACGCCGAGGGCGGCCAGCGCCGCGGCCAGCTCCTTCGGGTTGTTGTAGTCGATCGAGTCCGGCAGCGAGGCCGTCGACGCGACGGGCTCGGTGCTCGAGGACGCGTTCGCGCCCTGGTTCGTCGTCTTCGACGGCTCACTCTGACCGCAGCCGGCCAGCGTGGGCGCCAAGCCGGCGACCCCCGCAACCAGCACTGCCGCGAAACGCTTCGTCGGCCGCTCCATGGAAACCTCCTGGTGGGGCTGTGCCCCGCACTACGACTCCATACGCCTTGCACCCGCGTGCACGCGTCGGATCAACCTCATGAGCGGAGCCCGCCGCCCCGCGTTTCTCGAAACCGTGCCTGGTTCGACCCGGCAGGAAGGGGGAGTCTAGGCTCCCCCCCGGCTGCCGGGCAAGTCACCCCCACAGGTGCGGCACGCACCCCCGGTCCGGCGGGACCGTCGTGGTGGGACACCAACGCCGAAGGCCCGGGGGGTCCCCCGGCACCCCCGGTCTACTTCATCTCCACCGGGTTGGCGGCCGTCAGCCGGTCCACCTCGGACGCCGGGAACTTCGCGATCCGGGCGCTCAATTCCTCCGCCCGGGTCGCGTCGCCCAGCTTGAGGGTCCGGTACAGCTGCCGGGCCAGGGCCTGGAGCGCCAGGACGTCCGGATGCGCGTCGGCGAGCCGGTCGGCCTCGTCGAGCGCCAGGCGGACGAGGCCGAGCTGCACGAGCGCCCGGACCTTCATCTCGCCGCGCAGCGCCGACGAGGCCTCCTCCGGGAGGGCGCGATCGACCCGGGCCAGCGCCGGCGAGGGGTCGATGTCCACGACGCGGAACTGCGCCGTCGTCGCCTTCGCCCCGGCCCGGAGTCGCGCCTTCGTCGGGTAGAGCCCCCAGGTCACGGTGTCGCCGACCTTGAGCGCCTCGCGGACGGCGGCCGGGATCGGCTGCCTCCCGCGGGCGCCCGGCGGGTCGAACGGGGCCGACGAGAGCAGCTCCGACTCGCGACGGAACTCGAGGATCAAGCCGTCGAGGTCGTCCCGGCCCAGCTCGAAGTCGAGTCCCTCGAGGTCCGCGAGGCGCACGTCGCCGAGCGGACGGAGGAGCACGGTCCCCTCGCCGCGGGCCCGGTCGCCGCTGGTGAAGTACGGCACCGACGCGAGCTCGAGGGACCGCGCGAGGCGCATGCGCGCCACGGGGTCCTTCTCGTCGCGCGGCTGGAGCGGCACCTCGACGTACACCTTGCCGCCGGCCGCGACCTCGACGCGCCGGGCGCGCTCGAGGAACCCGTCGGTGCGGAAGGTCACGTCGTACTCGCCGGGCGCGAGGTCGAGCTTCGCGGGGGTCGTGCCGCGCACGACGCCGGCCACGAGCACCTCGACGCCGTCGGGCTCGCTGCGGAACTCGACGGTCCCCGACCGATGCGTCCACCACCACGCGGCGCCGAACGCGACGAGCGCGCCGGCGGCCACGGGGACCCACCGCTCGCGGACCGCGCGGAGCAGGCGCACCGTCCCCCCCACGGGGCGGCCCACCACGTCTCCGTCGCGGCCCGCGGCGAACGCGAGCAGGTCGTCGCGCAGGGCGGCGGCGCTCGCGTACCGGTCGGACTTCTCCTTCTCCAGCGCCTTCATCACGATCTTCTCGACCGCGGCCGGACAGCCGGGAGCGGCCTTCCGGAGCGGTTCCGGGCGTTCCGCGACCACCTGGCGCGCGAGCGCCGCGATGTCGGGCGCGTCGAAGACCGGGCGGCCCGCGATGGCCTCGTACAACGTCGCGCCGAGGGCGTAGACGTCGGCGCGCGCGTCCACCTCGTCGCGGCGGCCGAGCATCTGCTCGGGGCTCATGTAGAGCGGGGTGCCGAGGGCGTCGCCGGTGCGCGTGAGGCCCATGCCCTCCGACGTCCGCGCCAGGCCGAAGTCGGCGAGGAGGATGCGGCCGTCGGGCCGCACCATCAGGTTCGACGGCTTGATGTCGCGGTGGAGGACGCCCGCCTCGTGCAGCGTCGCGAGCGCGTCGGCGACGCCGGCGAGCTCCTTGCACAACGCGCGCACCGGCGGCACCTCGCGCGCCTTGATCAGCGACGCGAGCGACCGCCCCTCGACGAGCGTCATCGCGAAGTACGGCCGCCCGTCCACCTCGCTCGCGTCGTAGATCTCGACGACGTGGTCGTGCCGGACCCGCGCGCTCGAGGCCGCCTCGTTGCGGAAGCGCTCGCGCGCCTGCGGGTCGGCGTCGAAGCCGTGGCGGAGCACCTTCACCGCCGCGCGACGGCGCAGCGTCCGGTGCACCGCCTCGTACACCACGCCGACGGCGCCGCGCCCCAGCTCGCGCAGGAGCGTGTACGGCCCGAGGTCGCGTGGCAGGACCTCGGCGGGAGGCGGCTCGATCAGGTCGTCGAGCAGCGCGTCGGTGTCGGCCAGCATCAGGAACTCGGCGTGGGACTCGCCCAGACGCTCCCGATAGGCGAGCACGTCGGCACCCTCCCCGCGGGTCTTCCGACCCTGCAGGTCGGCGAGGGCATCGGCGATGTCGTCTTCGCGGCGGTCTGCCGTCATGGCGCAACTCCACCGGATGAAGCGGAGAACCGGGCCGGACCTTTCACGGCGCCCCCCGGAGGTCGGCGCGAAGCGCGGCGAGCGCCCGCCGGCCGAGCGCACGGACCCGACCGGGGGAGATCCCGAGGTCCTCGGCGATCACCTCGATCTCCCAACCCTCGACCACCCGGAGCCAGACCACCTGCCGGGGGAGGTCGTCGAGGCCGTCGAGCGCCGAGGTCAGTCGATCGCGAAGCCAGAGCGCCTGGGCCCCCCGGGCCACGTCCTCGAAGTCGTCCGCATCCGGGGGGGTCCAACGCCTGCCCCCGGGACCGCGAGGCCCGGCCGCCGGCGACCGGGGGGCCTCGGCATCCCCCGGGGGGGTCTCGAAGGCCTCGGCCACGGTCAGGCTCCGTTCGACCGGGGGGTCGAGGTGCCGCCGTCGGTGTCGATGAGCTCGCGGAGCTCCTTCAGCGCCCGGCAGTACAGGATCCGGACCGCGTTCGGCGTGCGGTCCATGATCTGCGCGACCTCGGCGATGTCGCGCCCCTCGAACTTCAGCAGGCTCACCACCGTGCGGTAGTCCTCGGGCAGCCTCCCGACCGCGTCGCGGACGATCTGCGCGAGCTCGCGGCGCGCCGCCGCCTGCGACGGCGACGTCTGCGACATCGCCGCGCGTTCCCCGGGCTGACGCTTCTTCGCGGCCCAGTAGTCCACGAGGTCGCGCATCTTGTTGGCGGCGACGGTGAAGAACCACCCGAAGAACTGCCGGTCCGGCGGCCCGCTGTAGGTGTGGAAGTCCTTGAGGACCGCCATCAACACGTCCTGCGCGGCGTCCTCGGGCTCCGTGTGCGCGCGCAGCGCCTGCGACATCCGGGCCGCGCACCACAACACGAGACGGGGGCGCAACCGCTCGATGAGCGGGGCCAGTGCGTCCGGGCCGCCGACGAGCGCGGCTTGGACGAGGCGTTGGGTCTCCGGGGCGTCCACGGGGCGCGGATTCTAGCGATCTGCGCGTGAAAGCGGGGGTGCGTTCCCGCGGACGACCGTCGTGGCGCCGCGACGGCGCGCGCGGACGGGGGCCACCGCGCCGACGGGACCGGTGCGAGCGACCGGGCCTCGCGTCCCCACGCGGGCGGATCGGCCCCGACACGACACCTCCGCGGCGGACGGCGACGCGCGACGGCCCCACGCCCCCTTCATCGACGCGAACGCGGGCCGGCCCCGGGGATGCGGCGCGGCGGTTCGGGGGCGAGGCCCCGGGCATCGCGGGGACGCGCCACCGACTCGGGCGCGGGCGTCGACTCGGGCTCCGGCTCGGACAGGATCGCGGTGCCGTCCACCTTCGCGTCTCGTCTTCATTCCTTGGGGGCCCCCGCCCAGCAGGCGGGAGTCCCCTTCTCGGGCCTGGGCCCGACGCGAGGAGGCTGCGGAGCGGTGCGTCCCTCACGGGAGGCGGGGCACCCCCCCCGGGGGACACCCGCCGCCGCGCCAAGGACGACACCGCGATCCGTACGTCCACACGGAAACGGGTCACGTGATCCGCCAAGATTCCGGTCGCGGGGAAATCTGGCCTCGTGCTCCCCCGGATTCCGTCCACAGAAGCAGGAGTCCTCGATGTTCCTGACCCCCTTGACGCGCCCGCAGATCCCGGTACACCGCATCGGTCCCGGGAGGTTGCCGATGAGCACGACCCTGCCGCCGGTGGCGCCTCCGCCCGCGTCCCCCTCGCCGGAGGAGCTGACGGTGCTCCTCGGCCGCATCGAGTCCGACCCCGCGGCGCGCACCCGCGTGTTCGAGACGGTGTACCGCGACCTGCGGAAGATCGCGGGCGCGGTCCTGCACGGGGACGGGCGCGGCTCGATCCAGCCGACCGACCTCTTGCACTCGGCGTTCCTGAAGCTCGTCGCCGGCGACCGGGGCTACGCGACGCGGCAGCACTTCTTCGCGGTGGCGGGCCAGGCCATGCGGCAGGTGCTCGTCGACCACGTCCGCGCGCGCGACGCCGCCAAGCGGGGCGGCGACTTCGCGCGCGCCGACGCGTCGGCGATCGACCGCGTGGCCCGTTCGTTCGAGGAACGCGGGATCCTCCTGCTCGACCTCGACGCCGCGCTGAAGCGCCTCGAGGCCGTGGACGCCGGAGCGGCCCGCATGGCCGTGCTCGTCCTGTTCGCGGGCCTCTCGAAGGGCGAGGCCGCCGAGCTGCTCGGGATCCCCCCGCGCAGCGCGGTGCGCGTGTGGGCGCTCGCGCGCTCGCGGCTCGAGCGCTGGCTCAACGGGTACGGCCCCGACATCGAGCGCGGGTCGGCTGACGCGGGGGATCGCGCCGTCCCGTAGCATCGTCCGCGTGCCGCACCCCGACGACCTGGCCGCCCGGTTGTTCCTGGCCGCGCTGCGCGTCTGCCCGGACCGGCGCGAGGCCTTCGTCCGGCGCGCGTGCCGCGGCGACGTCGCGGCCGCCGAGGTGGCGCTGGCCGACCTCGAGGCGTTCGCGCAGCAGGACGACCGCTTCGACCGGCCGGACCTGCGCCACACGCTCGCGCGCCACGGGCTGCCCGCGGACCGGCGGGTCCCCGTCATCGAGCTCATGGGGACCGTGCTCGGGGGCCGGTACGTGCTCGGGCGCGAGCTCGGGCGCGGGAGCTCCGGCGCGGTGCTGCTCGCGACCGACAACACGTCGGGCGCGACCTGCGCGGTGAAGATCTTCTGCTGCGCCGACGAGACCGACCGCGACGCGGTGCGGCGCGAGGTCGCCGTGCTGCGCGGGCTGCAGGTCCGCGGCGTGGTGTCGCTCCTCGACGCGGGCGACGAGGGCCCGTACGCATACGTCGTGATGCCCGTGCTCGCGGGGACGCCGTTCCCGGGGCCCGCGCGCGGGTGGGCCGCGGTCCGCGGGCCGGCGCTCGGCCTGCTCGAGACGCTGGCCCGCGTCCACGACCTCGGCGTCGTGCACCGCGACCTGAAGCCCCGCAACGTGCTCGTGGACGACGACGGGATCGCGACGCTGCTCGACGTCGGCGCGTCGGGCGGCCCCGAGGGCGCCGCGCCCGAGGCCGCGCTCGCGGGGACGTTCGAGTGGATGGCGCCCGAGCAGCGCGCGGGCACGACGGGGGTGCGCGCCGACCTGTACGCGTATGCGCTGATGGTCGCGTCCGCGCTCACGGGCGAGGCCCCGTTCGCGCTGCGTGCGCGGGGGCCCGGCGGCGACCGCTACCCGCCGGTCGCCACACTCGACCCCGACGTGCCGCGCGACGTGGCCGAGGTGCTCGACCGCTGCCTCTCGCCGCGACCCGAGGACCGACCCGCCGACGCCCACGAGGTGCTCGTCGCGATGGGCCGCGAGGTCGCGCCGGAACGCCTGCTCGCGACGCTCCGGGCCACGCCCTCCGACGCGCCGTTCACGGAGGCCGAGCTCGAGCGCCTGTTCGCCGGCAGCGTGTGCCTGCACCACCTGCCCGACGACGCGGCGCACGAGCTGTTCGTGCGGACGGACGGCGACCCCGCGGCGGTCTCGGCCGAGCTGGCGGCGTGGACCCGGACCCGGCTCGCGCGCCGCGACGGCGACAAGTTCGTCGTGACGCGCCACGACCTGTCGCGGCTGCAGGACGAGGAGCTCCACGTACGCGCGCAACCGCGCAGTGGCGCGCGCGCGGCCCTCGATCCGGCCGACGAGCGACTCGTCGTCGCGGCGGTCTGGGCCCGGCGCGATGCCTCGCCGGCGGTGCTCGCCGCGGCGCTCGGTTCGACGCCCGCCGACGTGGCGCATCGCCTCGACGCGCGCGAGGCCGCGGGGTGGCTGCGACGCGACGGCACGCAGTTCGGGGGTGCCGGTCCGTTCCCCGCAGCGGCATGGCCGGAGGCGCAGCGCGCCGCGCTGCGGCGGGGGCTCGTCGCGGCGCTCCCGCCGGGCGCGTCCGCACGGCTGTGGAACCTGCTCCAGCTCCCGGACGTCCCCGTCGCGGTGATCGCGGAGGACGCGCTGGCCCGCGACCGCGAGGACGGTGAGCGCCACCTCACCGCGCTGACGGAGGTCGCGCGGCTGCTGCGCGCGCGCCCCGACGAGGCCGTGCGGCGCGAACTGGTGCTGCTCGAGCTGCTCTCGGCGGCCTTGGGGACCAGCAACGGCGCGCGGATCGCCGCGGCGGCCCGCGAGGTGGACCTGGTCGTCGACGCGCCCGAGTTGGCCGCGCTCCGGGCCCTCGGCCGCGCCGCGCTCTGGTCGAGCAGCGGGCTCTTCGCCCGCGCCGTCGCGACGCTCTCGGCCGTCCCGCGGGGCGACGACCGGTTCGAGTTCGAGCGACACCGCGTGAACGTGCGCGCCGCCCAGGGCCTGCCGGATCCCGACGAGGACCGGATCGTCGCCGCGGCCCTCGCCTGGGCCGCGGGGGCGCCGGCGACGGTCGGCTCCGGGTCCGGGTACTGGGAGGGAGGATGGCACTTCGGCAAGCAGCGATATCGCGCTTCGGCCGAGGCCTACGAACGCGCCGAGGGTGCGGCGACGTCGGCGCTCCAACGCGCGTTGGCCTCGGATTCCGCCGCGGTCGCGTGGATCCAGGTCGCCGCCCACGCGCGCCCCGATGATCCGCCCACCACGGTCGAGGACGCGCTCGCCTGCGCCGAGCGCGCGACGGCGCGCGCCGCCGCCGCGGTCGGTCGCCGGCGGTCCCCGACGCGCGAGATGCACCTGCGCGTCCAACCGAGACAGGTCAGGTACGTCCGCGGCGATCCCACGCTCGCGCCGGAGCCGGCGCTGCTCCAGGCCCTGCTCGAGTTCGACGGCCCCTCGTCGTCGGCGGGTTCGCTCCTCATGGAAGCGGCGATCGCGTGGCGCGCCGGCGCGCTCGACCTCGCCCGGCGCGCCGCGGAGGAGGCGGCACGCCGATGGCGACGGTTCGCGACCCCGATCCTCGCGACCATCGCCTCCCGCCTCGCGACCCTCTGCGGGGCGCCCGTCGAACCCCTCGACGTGAACGCGGCGACGTCGGCCTTCCTCGCCGTCCCTCCGCCCGGGCTCCGGCTGCAGGCGTTCGGGCTGATCGCGGCGACCGAGCCCGACCTCGTCGAACGGATGCGCCCGCTCGTCGTCGCGGCGGCGGACGAACTCGGTCCGGTGGTCGCATCGATGCGTCGCGAAGTCCTCGCCCCTGTCGAAGCCCTGCGATATGTTGGGATCCCGTGAAGACGGAGATCGGCATGAAGGCACAGGGAACGTTCGCGAACCACCCGACGATCGCCCCGCTGCGCGAGGCGCTCGGCGGGCAGGTGAAGCAGGGCGAGTACTCCATCTCCTCGATCCAGGGCGGCACCCAGCGCATGGACGCGTGGGTGAACGCCGTGTCGGAGTACGAGGAGTACTGGCTCTACCACCCGGACTACGTGGCCCCGTCGGCCACGGCCCCGAACGTCCAGTGGCGGATCGTCTACATCGGCCCCGCGCTCGCGCCGGGGTGCGCCGCGCTGAAGGCCGACATCTGCGCGCGGTTCCCGGCCCGGACCACCGGCGTCGTGCTCCGCGGGCAGTCGTTCGAGATCACGGACCAGGGCAACTACACCTGCCCGTGACCGGTACCCCAGGGATCTGGGCCCCGGGGATCCGCCCCCCGGGCGTGCGGCCGGCGGGACGATCCCGCCGGGATCTGCTCGCCCTGCGGGTCGCGTCGCCTCCGGACGACGGTCGCTCCCTCCCGGCGTGCGGACCGGCTTGCGTGCTCATGGCCCTGGCGGCGAGCGGGCCTCGCCGTCCCACGCCCGGGATGCGTTCGCTCCAGGCCGAGATCCGCCGACGGGAGCCGTCGCGCCGGGAGCGGCGCGCGTGGATCTCGCCTCCGGAGGGCCTGCGCCGAACGCTCGCGGCCCACCTCGGCTTCGACGCGTACGAGATCGTCGTCGTCCCGGCGCCGGCGCGCGACGACACCGGCCGCCCGACCACGGCGGGGCGGCGCGCGGCCCGCGCGTTCACGGCGCGCGCGGCCGCGGCGGCGCGGGCGACGGGCCGCCCCGCGCTCGTGGCCGTGCACCGCGGCCGGCACTGGGTGGCGGTGTTCGGCCTCGCGCCGGACGGACGGTCGGTCACCGTCCTCGACCCGACCGGGCCGGCGCGCCGCACGACGGTCCGGTGGGGCCGGTGGCTCCCGAACTACCTGACCCCGGTGACCCCGGCGCCCGGGCGGCCGACGGCCGCCGCCGGAGGCTGGGTCGCCCTGGTGCCGACGCCGGTCCGGGGCGCGATGGGCGGTCCGCGGCCGGCGTCTGCGTGAGAGGACGTGGAGGCTTCCATGTCGCCGCACGCCGCCGCCCCGACCGCCGCCACGAACCCCTTGACGCCGACCTCCGCGACGACGAGAAGGGAGGCCTGGAAGGGGCCGGGGACCCGACCCGACCGCCGCGAGGAGCCCCCCACCGTGAGCGCACCCCGCATCGCGACCGCTTCGCCGAGCGACGACCCGGACGACCTCTACCGCTGGCTGCAGCGCATGCAGGCGGGCGACGCCGTCGCCCGCGACCACGTCTTCCGGCGGGTGTACGACGAACTGCGCGCCACGGCCGCGAAGATCATGGGCAGCCGCGCGCGGGGGACGTTCCAGCCGAGCGACCTCGTCAGCGGCGCGTACCTGCGGCTGCTGGCGACGGACAAGCCCTGGGAGTCGCGGAAGCACTTCATGGACGTCGCGGCCGACGCGATGCTCCACGTGCTGATCGACCACGTGCGCCGGCGCAAGGCGAAGAAGCGCGGCGGCGGACGCGCACGGCACGGCGACGAGTCGCTCGAGGGCGTGGTGCGGTCCATGGAGGAGCGCGGGATCGTCATGCTCGACCTCTACGACGCGATCCGAGAGCTCGAGGAGGAGAAGCCGGAGTGGGCGCGCTTCGCCAAGCTGCGCCTGTTCGCGGGCCTCGAGGTCGCGCGCGTGTGCGAGGTGATGGGCCTGCCGCTGCGCACCGGCGAGCGCGAGTGGAAGGCGGCGCGCACGCTGCTCGGCGCGCGCCTCCGGGGCTGGGACCCGGACGCGTCCGAGGGCACCGGGTCGGCGACGGGCCCATACGCCCTCGTCCGAGCCTGACGCCGCGCGCGCCGCCGCCGCGCGTCCGAGCGCGCGCCGGGCGCCTCGGAGGGGCGTCGCGCGCCGCGAGGTCAGCGTCCGTCGAGTCCGGAGGGGGCCGTAGCCGTGTTGCGACGACCGAGGAGCCTGCTGGCGCGGGTGCTCCGCGCGGCCCAGCGCGTGCCGGTGGAATGCCGCGTGGCGTTCGTGCAGGTCGCCTGCCGCGGCGACGACTCGCTGGCCGCCCGCGTGCTCGCGGTGCTGCGCGCGCAGGGCACGGGCCAACGGATGTTCGACCGGCCGCTGATCGGCGCCGGCGACCCGCCGCCGGACGGCCCGCCGGGCGGGTCCCCGCCCATGGCGGGCGGCGACGACGGAGCGTGGGACCCCCGCGTGCTCATCGGGACGACGCTCGCGGGGCGGTACGAGCTGAAGGCGCTCGTCGGGCACGGCAGCTCGGGCGCCGTCTTCGAGGCCGACGACGTGCACCTGCAGCGCAAGGTCGCGGTGAAGGTGTTCGCGCGCCGCTCCGCGTCCGACGACGACGTGCGCCGCCGCGAGGTGGCCGCGCTGCGCGGGCTCGCGCTGCCCGGCGTCGTGCGGTTCTTCGACGACGGCGAGGACCCGCCGTGGGGCTTCGTCGTCATGCCGCTCCTCCCCGGCGGCCCGTTCCCGGGTTGCGCCGTGCCGTGCCGGTGGGATCAGGTGGCCGGCCCCGCGGTCGGTCTGCTCGAGGGCCTCGCCCGCCTCCACGCCCACGGCGTGATCCACCGCGACCTCAAGCCCGCCAACGTGCTCGTGGACGACGCGGGCCGCGTGACGCTCGTGGACGTCGGCGCGTCGGGGGGGCCGAACGGCGCCGCCCCCGAGGCGCTGCTCGCGGGCACGTTCGCGTGGATGTCGCCCGAGCAGCGCGCGGGCCAGCCGGCCGACCTCCGCTCCGACCTGTACGCGTTCGCGCTGCTCGTCGGCTACGCGCTCCGCGGCGCGCCGCCGGACGAGTGGCCCCCGCGCCGCGACGGCCGACGACCGTCCGTGTCCACGCTGGCGCCGGCGACGCCGTCGCCGGTCGCGGCCGCGCTCGACCGGTGCCTCGAGCCCGACCCGTCGGCGCGGTTCGCCGACGCCCACGAGGTGCTGGCGGCCCTGCGCGGCGCGCTCGGCGCCCGATGGGACGTACCCGGCGTCCCGGCCGACGACCCGCGCCCGCGGACCGAGGCCGAGCTGCGCGCGTTGTTCGTCGGCCACGACCGCCTCCACCACCTCCGCGAGGACGCGGCGCGCGAGCTCCTCGTCCGGACGGAGGGCCGCCCGCGGGCGGTCGTGGACGAGCTCGGCACCTGGGAGCGCGCGGGGCTCGTGCGCCGGGAGGGCGGGGCGTTCGTGATCGACCGGGCGGCGCTCGCGCGCCTCGTCGGCGGCGCCGCGTTCACGTCGCCCACCCGCGACGCGGCGGTCCGACGGGCGGCCCCCGACGACGCGGACGACGAGCTGCTCTCGGCCGCGGTGTGGGCCGGGCCCGAGGTGACCGACGAGGCGCTCGCGCGGATCGTGAGCCTGCCGGACGCGCGGGTGACGGAGCGCCTCGCGGCCCTGCGCGCCCAGGATCGCCTCCACACGCTCGACGGCGGCCGGCACGTCCCCGTGGGCTCGGTCCCGGCCTCGTCGTGGCCCCTCGAGCGCCAGCTCGTCCTGCGGCGGCGGATCGTCGAGGCGCTGCCGGTCGGCGCGCCCGGACGCCTGTGGAACGTGGCCATCGTCGGCACCGTCGCCGAAGCCGCCGACGAGGCCCTCGGGCGGCGGGGCGGCGATCCCGCGGCGTTCGCGGCGGGGCTGACGGCGGCGCTGCGCGGCGCCCGCGACGCGCGCCTCGACGACGCGCGGCTCGACCGGCTGCTGCGCGCGCTGACCGACGCGGCGATCTCGTCCAACGACGACGCGGCGCTCGAGGCCGCCCAGCGCGAGATCGACCTGACCCGCGGCGCGACCGGCACGCGCCTCGTCGTGCGCGCGCTCGTGCGCGCGGCGCTGGCCGTGGGCCGTCGCGACCCGGAGCGCTGCCTGAAGCTGCTCGACGACATGGCGCTGCCCGACAGCGACCCGTCGGCGCGCGACGCGTACCGCATCCGCCTGCGCGCCGCCCGCATGCTCGGGACGGCGGCCGAGGGTCGCGCCGTGGACGCGGCGGCCGCCTGGGCCGCGACCCATCCGGAGCAGGCGCGCGACGGGGCGGTGCTCGACTGGCTCGGGTGGCGGGCGTTCGGGAACGAGCGCTTCCTCGAGGCCGCCGAGCTGCACCTGCAGCGGGCGCGCGTCGCCACCTCGCCGCTGGCCCGCACGCAGGCCTACGGCAACGCGGCCGGCGCGTTCACCGAGGCCCTCGAGTTCGACCGCGCGGAGGCCGCGGTGCGCGACGGGTACGCCGCGCTCGGCGGCCGGCGGGCGCCGACGCTCGAGGCCGTGCTCGAGCACGCGCGCCGTGCGGTCCTCTACCGTCGCGCCGGCCCGCTCGCACCCGACCTCGAGCTCGCCCATGCGGCCCTCGAGGTCGGCTCCCCCGCGACCGCGGCCCAGATCCTGCTCAACGCGGCGGCCGTCGCCTGGCGCGCGGGCGCGACCACCGACGCCGTGCGGCTGGCGCAGGCCGCCGCCGCGAGCTGG
>JAEUHO010000134.1 GCA_016795345.1 Planctomycetia bacterium
CGACAACGAGTTCTCCGACGGCCATGACTTCCGTGGAGACCTCGCGGCGTGGGTCGATGCGTTCGGCGCGGGCGCCGCGGCGACCTCGCTCGACGTTCGGGTCGGCACGACGGCGTCGAGCCAGTGGGCGGACGCGCGGGACGCCGGGGCGCTCGCCTCGGTCCGCGCCGATCTCGCCAAGGCGTCGTGGACGGCGCCCGACACCCCGCGCGTCGTGACGGCCTCCAGGTGGGTCGAGCGCGCGCTCGCGCGGAACGACGTGCCGTCGTCCGCGCTCGTCGGCGCCGGACGCGCCGCCGCTGTCCTCGTGCTGATCGCGTCGGAACAACTGCCCGAGGACACCACGGCGCGGCTGCGAGAGGTGGTCGGGCGGCGGGACGCGTGGCGGAGCCAGTTGCTGCCACCCGGCGGGTCCTGGGACGAGGAGGCGGTCGGCGCGAGGCTCGCGGCCGCCGCGTGCCCGCTCTTCGTGGTCGCGCCCGAGGTCCGCTTCCTCGACGAGATGCCGCTGCCGACGCTGCCCGCGCTGCCGTGGGCGTCGCGTCCGTGGGCGCGTGACCCGCCCCGATTCGAGTGGATCGAACTCGATCTCTTCCCCCCGACGCCACCGCTGCCGGGCCCGGACGCCCCGACGACGCCGTACGACGGCGTGCCCCCGAGGCGCCACCGGGTCGTCCGCGAGCCACGCGCCGGCCGGTTCGCCGCGTGGACGCCGCTGTGGTTTCCGCGGATGCCGCGGACGGGCCGGCTCGCGTTCCCGGCGGACAGCCCGTCCGGCTACGGCTACTGGCCGTTCGCGCGCGTCGCCGCGCGCAGCGGCGGTCGATACGCCTTCTATCCGTTCCCGCCCGCCGAGTTCCTCGATGTCTGTCCGGCGGACGCGCACCTCTTGAACGAGCTGACGCCTTGCCTCGACGCGCGCTCGCGTTGGCCCGCGCGGGTGGCCGCCGACGACGCGACGCGGGCGTTGCTCGAGGCCCAGCGGATGGTGCTCGACGTCACGCCCTGGGCCGACGGGGTCCTTCGGGAAGACGGACGCGGCGACGCGTGGGCCGCGTTCACCCAGGCGAAGCCCCCCGTGGCCGCCGACCGCTGGGTGCCGCGCCGGTTCCCGTGGGACGACCCGATCCCGGACGGCGCGGACCTCCGACGGCTCGCGGACGCGATCCGCTGGGGCGAACGCATCGCGACGACCGTGCTCCCGCGGTACGAGGCCGCGCTGGCGCGCCTCGACGCCGCGGTCGAGGCGATGGGGGACGGCGTCGGGACGCCGCCGCCGCCGCGCGCGCAGGCCGACCTGCTCCTCGGGCGGTGCTGGTTCGCCATGAGCGCGTTCCATCTCCACGCGCTGTCGATCTACTTGCGCGAGATCCGGACGTTCCTCCCGCCCGGGACGCCCGCCGAGCCGTCGGAACTCGTCGTCACCTACGTCCCGACGATCCGCCTGTCGGACGTGCTCGAGGGCTACGAGGGGCGTACGATGCCCGCGGCCTTCGAGACCTCGAAGCAACGTCCCGCGCCGGCCGACATCCCGCGGTTCCAGTCGAACATCCTCGACATCGAGGGCCGGGACCCCGCGTACCGCGCCCTCCGATCCTGGGACCGCGTGGTCGAGCGGCTCGACCCGCGCCTGCTGCGCGACGCGGTGCGGGTCCGGGCGACCGCCGCGGCGGTGATGCGGCGGTTCGCACGTTCCCCCCACGGATGGGCTGCGTACTACGCCGAGCTCGACACCTTCGTCTGGAGCCCGGGCCTCGGGGATCGGTCGAGACGCATCCTGTGGGGGAGCCCTGACCTGCCGCCCGCAACCACGCCCTCCGACGGCGGCGGCGCGACGACCCCCGACGACGACCCGGTGCCGACGCCCCCCGGCGGGACGCCGCGGCCCGGCTCGGGGTCGGGCGGCCCCACGACGAAGTAGGGGGCGCGCGGCGGCGGCACACCCGTCCGCGGGGCCGCCCGGGCGGTCCCGCCGGGGCGGGGTGTTGCCGGGGTGTCCGGCTACCTTGCCCGTCCGCACAGGACGTCCGGTCGCGCGGTGGCTCGGAGGCACGGCGGCCCGGTCGCACGGTAGCTCGGATCCACGGAGGCCGCGATGACCCTGATCCTCGAGAACTACGTCGGTGGGCGCTGGCTGCCCGGCACGGGCAAGCTCGCGGACCTGCACAACCCGACCACCGGGGCGGTCGTGGCCCGCGCGGGCACGGGCGGCATCGACATGAAGGCCGCCCTGACCTTCGCCCGCGACGTCGGCGGCGCCGCCCTGCGCGCCATGACGTTCGCCCAGCGCGGCGAGATGATCATGGCCGCCTCGAAGGCCCTCCACGCCCAGCGCGACGCGCTCCTCGACCTCGAGATCGTGAACGGCGGGAACACCCGCAAGGACGCCAAGTTCGACGTGGACGGCGCCATCGGCACCCTCGCCGCGTACGCCGAGCTCGGCAAGCGCCTCGGCGACACGACGGTCCTCCTCGACGGCGAGGGCGTCCAGCTCGGCCGCACGCCGCGCCTGTGGGGCCAGCACGTGATGCTGCCGCGCCGCGGCGTCGCGGTGCACGTCAACGCGTTCAACTTCCCCGCGTGGGGCATCGCCGAGAAGGCCGCCTGCGCCTGGCTCGCGGGCCTCCCCGTCCTCGCCAAGCCCGCGACCGCCACCGCCCTCGTCGCCGAGCGCGTCGTCCGCGTCCTCGCCGACGCCAAGGTCCTCCCCGCGGGCGCGCTCTCGCTCCTCTGCGGCTCCGCCGGCGACCTCCTCGACCACCTCGACGCCCAGGACGTGCTCGCCTTCACGGGCTCCGCCGACACGGGCTACCTCCTGCGCAGCAAGGAGCGCCTGCTGCGCCGCAGCGTGCGCGTGAACGTCGAGGCCGACAGCCTCAACTCGACGGTCCTCGGCCCCGACGTCGAGCCCGGCAGCGAGACGTGGAACCTCTTCCTGCGCGACGTGATCACGGACATGACGCAGAAGGCCGGCCAGAAGTGCACGGCCATCCGCCGCATCCTCGTGCCCGTCGCGCGCCTCGCCGACGTCGAGGCCGACCTCAAGGACCGCCTCGCCGCCGTGAAGGTGGGCGACCCCGCCGACGAGGCCACGAACATGGGCCCGCTCGCGACCCGTTCGCAGCTCGACGACGCCGTCGCCGGCGTGCGCAAGCTGATGGGGGAGGCCGACGTCGTGTTCGGCAGCCCCGACGCGCGGCCCGGCGCCGGCTGGTTCTTCGGCCCGGTGCTGCTCCGGAGCCGCGACCCGCTCGCGGCGACCGCGGTCCACGAACACGAGGTCTTCGGCCCGGTCTCGACGCTGCTGCCGTACGACGGCACGGCCGCCACCGCGGCGCACCTCGTCCGCAAGGGCGAGGGCAGCCTCGTCGCCTCGGTCCTCTCCGACGACCGCGACTTCGTCCGCGACGTCGTGACCGAGATGGGCGCGTGGCACGGCCGGCTCTACCTCGGCTCGGCGGCGATGGCGCCGCTGTCGCCCGGCCCCGGCACGGTGCTCCCGCTCACGACCCACGGCGGCCCCGGCCGCGCGGGCGGCGGCGAGGAGCTCGGCGGGCTCCGCGGCCTCGCGCTCTACCAGCAGCGCACGGCCCTCGAGGGCGACCGCGCGATGATCGAGAAGCTCTTCGCGGCGCCCGCGCCGAAGTAGGCCGTTCGCCCCGTTCGCCCAGCTCGCCCAGCTCGCCCCGTGGCTCCGGGCCGTCGTCGGCGCCGGGGCTGCGGGGACACCGGCCAAGGTCCGGGACCGCGAGGCCCGCTCGCCGTCGCGCACCGCGCCGGAGGTGGGCGGCACGGGCCGCGGAGTGTGCGGGTCGTGCGTGGAGCGCCGGGCCTCGCGGTCCCTCGCGGGCGGCCGCGGTCCGGGCCCGGTTCGGCCGTCGCGGGCCGCCCAGCCACGCCGGGCCGAGCGGTCGTGCGTCCGTCAGCCGCCCATGCCGGGCGGGCCGCCGGGGCCGCCGCCCGGGCCGCCGCGGCCGCCGGGCCCGCGGCCCGCGAACTCGCCCTTCGGCTTGAACTCGCTCTGGTCGCGGCCGACGCGGGCCGACCCGCCGACGCCCCCGAGCGAGCCGACGGCGAACCCGACGCCCCCCTCGACCGCGCCCTGGGACGTGCCGGTCTCGTCGACGCCGGACAACACGGCGACCACGGCGTTCAGGAAGCCGAGCGCCATCTGGTTCTTCTCGTGCTTCAGGACCTTCTCGCGCACGAAGTCGGCGCTCTTCGGGTCCTTGATCTCGGTGAGCGCGTACAGCAGGAACGCGCGCTTCTGCCAGCTCGAGCCCTTCTCGATGATCTTCTCGACGCCGCGCGCGGCCTCGACGTCCTTCTCGAAGTACGCGAGGCCGATGGCCGGGCCCGCCGAGAGCTTGTCGCTCTTGGCCGTCGTCGCCTCGCGGAGCAGGAACTTGCGGACGGCCTCCTGCTTCGCGCCGCAGCGGCCGAGGGCGCGGCAGCAGTTGTTCCACACGTACTCGTCCTTCTCCTTGCCGATCCGCTTGGTCAGCGGCTCGACGGCGCGGACGCTGCCGACGTACTCGAGGGTGACGGCCACGTTGCTGCGGAGCTCGTCGTTGCGGTCGTCGAGGAGCTGGCACAACGTCGGCACCACGAACTCGAGGCCCGGCTTGCCGAGCGCGCGGACGAGCGCGACCTGGAGCTCGGTGTCCTTCTTCGCCTCGAGGAGGAACGTGCAGAGCGGGTCGAGGCAGTCGCCCTTCTGGTCGCCCTTGATGAGCTCCTTGCCCGCGACCTCGCGGGTCGCGACGTCGAGGGTCGTGTCGCGCAGCTTCGCGACCTGCTCGCGGATCCACGCCGCCCGCTGGTCCACGCCGGCCGCGGGGTCGGCGGGCGCGGGGCCCGCGCCGGCGCCGGTCTTCGCCTTGTGGGCCGCGAGCGCCTCGTCCATCAGCTTCAGCAGCGCGTCCACCGACGGCTGGCCGTGGGCGTGGGGCCAGTACTCGTGCCGGCCGATGAGCGTGCCGTCGGCGTGCACGAAGATGTGCTGCGGCGACACGACGAGCCCGTCCATCCCGAACCGGGTGCGGAGCTCGGCGTAGTCGGCGCTCGTGGCGTCGGGCTTCAGCAGCGCGCAGACGAACAGCTGCGCCTTCGCGACGACCTCCTTCGCCTTGTACGTGTGGTCGCGCAGCTCCTTGCCCGCGGGCTCGGCCCGGCCGCCGTCGACGAACGCGGCGTTGATGGCGATCAGCAGGGGCTTGCCGTCCTTCTTCGCCCGCTCGAACGCGGCCGGGACGTCCTGCATCCAGAGGATCTCCTCCGGCATCGGGTCCGCGGCGGCCGGCGGGGCCTTGGCGTCCTCCGCGCGGCACGGCGCGACGAGGGCCAGCAGGGCGGCGATCGAGAACAGGGTGCGACGCATCGAGCGCCTCCGGGGACCCGCACCAGCCTACCCGAGCGGGGTCCGGGCCCGCGCCGGGGGGACCTCCGTCCCTGCCCGCGGCCCCGCGCGGGCCCCTTGGACGCCGCCCGGGCCTCGCGGTCGTGCGCGGGCTCCGCCCCCCCGTCGCCGACGTCGTCGCCGACCCGTCGCCGCCTACCTCAGCAGGTCGGTCAACGTCGCCTTGACGGCCGCCGGGTCGCCCTTGCCCTTGAGCGCCTTCATGGCCGCGCCCATGAGGCGGCCGAAGGCCTCCAGCTTGCCGGCGCGCACCGCGGCGGCGGCGTTGGGCTCGGCGGCGATGGCGGCCTCGCAGGCGGCCTTCACCGCGCCGGGGTCCGAGACCTGCGCGAGCCCGAGGCGCGCGACCACGTCCTTCGGGGCCTCGCCCGACTCCCACATCGTGCGGAGGACCTGCTTGCCGGCCTGCGCGTTGACGGTCTTGCCCTCGACGAGCGCGGTCAGCTCGCCGAGCCGGGCGGGGGGGAACGGGACCGCCTCGATGCCCCGGCTCTCGGCGTTGAGCCGGGCGAAGACCTCGCCCGTGAGCCAGTTCGCGACGCCCTTCGGCGAGGCCCCGGCGACGAGGGCCTGCTCGTACCAGTCGGCGACGCGGCGGTCGGCCGTCAGGACGCCCGCGTCGTAGGCCGAGAGCCCGAAGGCCTCGACATAGCGGGTGCGCCGGGCGCGGGGCAGCTCGGGCAACGCGGCGCGCTCCGCCTCGACGAGCGCCGGGTCCACGTCGAGCGGCGGGAGGTCCGGCTCGGGGAAGTAGCGGTAGTCGTCGGCCGACTCCTTGGTGCGCTGGTGGACGGTCTCGCCGGTGGCGTCGTCGAAGCCGCGCGTCGAGCGCGGCGTGTTCGCCATCGTGCGGCCGTGCGCGCGGTACTCGGCGTCCTGGCGGGCGACCTCGAAGCGGATCGCGCGCGCGACGTTGCTCACCGAGTTGACGTTCTTCACCTCGACGATGGGCGTGCGGTCGCCGTTCGGGTAGACGAGGTTGACGTTCGGCTCGCAGCGGAGGTTGCCCTCCTGCATGTTGCCGTCCGACGTCCCGGCGTACGCGACGACCTTGCGCAGCTCCTCGAGGTAGCGCGCGGCCTCGTCGGCCGACGCGAGGTCGGGCTCCGACACGATCTCGAGGAGCGGCGTCCCGCAGCGGTTGAGGTCGATGCGGCTGTGCTTCGTGCCCGCGACGTGGAACGACTTGCCCGTGTCCTCCTCGAGGTGCGCGCGGCGGATGCGCACGCGCTTCGTCGTGCCGTCGTCCGCGTCGATCTCGAGGAAGCCCGACGCGCACAGGGGCTTGTCGTACTGGCTGATCTGGTAGCCCTTCGGCAGGTCGGGATAGAAGTAGTTCTTCCGGTCCCACTTCGTCCGGGCGGCGATGGCGCAGCGGAGCGCGAGGCCCGTGCGCACGCCGAGCCGCAGGGCCTCCGCGTTGAGGACCGGCAGCGCGCCCGGCAGGCCGAGGCATACGGGGCAGAGGTGCGTGTTGGGCTCGTCGCCGTAGGCCACGCGGCAGGCGCAGAACGCCTTCGTGCGGGTCCTCAGCTGGAGGTGCACCTCCATCCCGACGATGACACGGAAGGGCGCGGTCACGGGACCTCCCGGGCGAGGGCGGGCGCCTCGTACGCGAGGCCCGTCGCGCCGCGCAGGGTCGCGCCGAGCGCGAGGAGGCCGAGGTCGCTGCCGTCCGGGCCCCAGAGCTGGACGCCGACGGGGAGGCCCGCGCGCGTGCGGCCCGCGGGGACGCTTACCGCGGGGCCGCCGGCGAGGTTCGCCGTGACCGTGAGGACGTCGCAGAGGTACATGGCGAGCGGGTCGCCGGCCTTCTCCCCGGCGCGGAATGCCGGGAACGGGCTCGTCGCCGAGACGAGGACGTCGCAGCGCGCGAACGCCGCGGTCATCTGCTCGCGCAGCGCGCCGCGGAGCGACATCGCGCGCTTGTAGAAGGCGTCGGCGTAGCCCGCGGAGAGCGCGAACGTGCCGAGGAGGATGCGGCGCTTCACCTCGGCGCCGAAGCCGGCGTCGCGGCTGCGCGCGTACAGCGCGTCGAGCTCCGGCGCGTCCACGCGGGCGCCGTAGCGGATGCCGTCGAAGCGCGCGAGGTTGCTCGAGCACTCCGCGGGGGCCACGACGTAGTAGACGGGGATGCCCGCCTTCATCAGCGGCACCGAGAGCCGCACGAGGGTGGCGCCGCGCGCGACGAGGGCCGCGCGCACGCGCTCGACGGCGGCGACGACCTCGGGGTCGCCGGTCGCCCCGACCTCGAGCTCCTCGACGACGCCGACGCGCAGGCCCGCGAGGTCGCCCGCGAGCCGCGCCGCGGCCGGGCCGTCGGGGAACGCCCGCGACGTCGCGTCGAGCGGGTCGGCGCCCTCGATCACGCGCTGCAGCGCCGCCGTGTCCTCCGCGGAGCGGCCGAACGGGCCGACCTGGTCGAGGCTGCTGGCGAACGCGACGAGGCCGTTGCGCGACACGCGGCCGTAGGTGGGCTTGTGGCCCACGATGCCGCAGAGCGACGCGGGCTGGCGGACCGAGCCGCCCGTCTCGCTGCCGAGCGCGAGGGGCACGAGGCCCGCGGCCACCGCCGCGGCGCTGCCGCCCGACGAGCCGCCGGGCACGCGCGCGAGGTCGTACGGGTTGCGCGACGCGCCGAACGCCGAGTTCTCGGTGGACGAGCCCATGGCGAACTCGTCGAGGTTCGTCTTGCCGACGACGATCGCGCCCGCGGCCTTCGCGCGCGCGATCACCGTCGCGTCGCGGGGCGCGACGTAGCCGCCGAGGACCTTGCTCGCGCAGGTGAGCGGCAGGCCCGCGACGGCGAGGTTGTCCTTCACCGCGAGCGGCACCCCGGCGAGCGGGCCCACGGCCTCGCCCCGGGCCACGCGGTCGTCGAGGTCGGCCGCGGCGCGCCGCGCGCCCGCGTCGTCCACGTGGAGGAAGGCGTGGAGGCGCCCGTCGAGCGCGGCGATCCGCCGCAGCGAGGCGTCCACGACGTCGGCGGCGCGCAGCGGGTCGCGCGGGTCCGCGACGCACGCGGCCAACTCGGCGACGGGGAGGTCGAGGGGCGACGCCACGTCAGTCCTCGAGGACCTTGGGCACGAGGAAGAAGACGCCCATGGTGTCCTTCTCGGGCGCGTTGCGCATCACGTCCTTCGCGCGGTCGAGGCTCGGCGCCTCCACGTCGGGCCGCAGCGTCGCGCTCGGCACCGGGTCGAGCGCGGCGGGGTCGTGCGCGCCGGCGTCGACGGACCCGACGGCCTCGACGTGCCCGAGGATGCGGTCGAGCTGGGGCACCATGGCCGCGACCTCGGCGTCGGAGAGCTCGATGCGCGCGAGCTTCGCGACCTGGCGGACGAGGGCGTCGGTGACGTGCATGGGGGGGGATTCTGCCCGAGGGCCCCGCGGGACGGGAGGGAACGTCGGGCGCCGTCCGTCGGCCGGCGATACGGGCGGGGGGCCGGGCCGACGCGCGCCGTCAGGTCAGGCCGAGCAGCCAGGCGGTGCGCACGAGCATCCCGAGGGCGCCGATCGGCACGACGACCCACGCGAGCGGGCTCGCGCGGTCGCTCGCGGGGACGCGGGTGTCCGTGGTCGTGAGCCCGACGTCGGGCGCGCGGCGGAGGGCGAACACGCCCAGCCCGGCGGCGAGGATCCCGAGCCACCAGTTGCGGTGCGTCGCCTCGACCATGCCGCCGACGACCCACGCGCACCCGCCCGCGAACACGGCGCCGCGGAGCACCCGCAGGCCGGGCGACGCCGGGCGGAGCGTGACCGTCGGGCCCGCCGGCGCGGC
>JAEUHO010000166.1 GCA_016795345.1 Planctomycetia bacterium
CATCGCGGGCGGCGCCACGACCACCGGGTCGCCCATGGCGGGCGGCGCGTCGGTCATGGCCGGCGGCGTGTCGGTCATCGCGGGGGGCGTGACCGCGACCGCGGCGGCGCGCGGGACCCGCAGCGTCACGCGCGTCCCGACGCGCGCGGCGCCGGCGGCCGGATCCTGGCTGGTCACGGTGCCGGCGGCGCCGGCCCCGGCCTCGATCTCCTCGACGACGACGTCGAACCCGGCGGCCGTGATCGCGCGTTCGGCCGCGGCGCGGACCTCGCCGACGACGTACGGGATCTGCGCGACCGCGGGGGGCTTGGCCTCCTCGCCGACGCGCACGGTGACCGCGCCGCGTTCGGCGAGTCGCGCGCCGCCCGCCGGCGCCTGCTCGACGACCTTCCCGACCTTCGGCGAGCCCGCGTCCACGACGGCGGGCTCGACCTTGGCGACGAGGCCGGCGCGCTCGAGCGCCGCGACCGCGTCGGCGACGGCGAGGCCCGTGACGTCGGGCACGTCGCGCTGCGCCACCGCCGGGCGCCGACCGACGACGAGCTCGATCGTCGTGCCCGGCGCGACGTTGTTGCCCGCCGCGGGGCGCTGGCGCAGCACGCGGCCGTCCGACGTCTCGGGCGCGTCCTCGAGCGACACCGCGACCTGGACGCCCGTGCCGGCGAGCGCCGACTCCGCGTCCGCGCGCATGCGCCCGACGAGCTGCGGGACCTCGATCGTCGCGGGACGGCGGCCCACGCGCAGCAGCACCGGCGCGTTCTTCGGCGGCTGGGTCTCGGCCGCGGGGACCTGCGCGATCACGCGCCCGTCGTTGCCCTCGCTGTCCACCTGCTCGACGACCGGCGCGAACCCGAGCGCGCGCAGCGCCCGCTCGGCCTCGCCCTGCGGCTTGCCCACGAGCGACGGCACGCTGGGCGGCTGGAGCAGCGGGAGGACGACGAACGCCCCGATGCCGAGCGCGACGGCGCCGAAGCCCCCGAGCAGCAGCGCCGCGGACGGGGCCTTGCGTCGGGTGGACTCGAGCCGGACGGTCCCCTCCCAGGCCTCGGCCGCGACCAGCCCGGCGGCGTCCGTGACCGTGACGGAGACCGTCGCGGTGCGGCTGCCGTCGGCCGTCACGCGCAGGGGCACGTGGAGGCGCGTCAGCGTGGGCGCGGCGTCGTACGTCCCGCCGGTGCGCTCGCCGCGGAGGTCGAGGGGCTCGAGCCCCTCCGACGTCGTGACCCGCACGTTCCGGGCCTTCGACGTGAACTCGATCTCGAGGACCGTCAGCGCGCCCTTGCTGCCGGGCACGCGCTCCATCAGATGGACCTTCATGTCAACGCCCCGCCCGCTCGGCGATCGTCTTCTTGGCCCAGACGCCGATCTCCGGCACGCGGCGGATCTCCTCGAAGTCGAGGAGGATGCCGTGGCAGCGCGGGCACCGCTCGATCTCGAGCGGCGTGTCGAGCGGGAACTCGATCCGCTCGAGGACGGTCGCGCAGGCCGGGCAGTGGACCGCCGTCGGGGCGTGGGTCGCGCAGCACTCCGCCGCCGCCGGCACGTCCTCGGCCCACCCCTCGAAGCCGGCGAGCGCGCCCGCCGTGAAGAAGTTGGCCCCGCACTTCATGCAGATCCGGACCGGGGTCCCGCCCCAGACCTGTTCCGACATGTGGGGATTGAGGCACCGGGGGCAGCGGAACTCGTCGTCGGCACGCGACTTCATGCCCCCATGCTACGGCAGGACCGGGCCGGGCGGGAGCGTTGCCGGGCGGGCGTTCGCGCCCCCCCGCCCCCTACGGCCCGGCGTCGATCCAGCCGCCGACGAGGTCCACGCCCGCCCCGTGGACGCGCACGGTCCCGAGGGGGGGCATCCGGTTGCCGTCGGTGGCCGTCATCCGCAGCCACAGGACGGACCCGTTGCGCGACCCGGGCGCCACCAGCAGCGGCGACGGCAGGCCCATCCCGCCGGCCTGCGGCGCGACGCCGACGACCCCCATGGAGGCCGTGAGCACGGTCGAGCGGAGGTCGATCGTGACCGGCGTGGGGCCGCCCGGCCGGTGGCACGGCGCGCAGTTCGTGTCGAGGTACGCCCGGGCGCGGCTGGCGACCGACGCGCTCCCGTCGTCGAGGGTCGGGTGGGCCGGGAGGCTCGTCGGCGCGGGGATCCCGCCGGAGAACATCCCGATGCCGGACCACGTGCGGAGCTGGTTGTCCGGGCGGCCGCCGACGACCCCGTAGTCGAAGTCGCCGTTCAGCTGCCGCGTGGTGAGGCCGAGGACGCGGCCGGCCGCGACGGTGTGGCACCGCAGGCAGTCGGTCCGGGACGGGAACGTCCAGGTCTGCGGCCGCGTGCCGGCCTCCACCGACGGGTCGGTGATCGTGAGGACGCGCGTCGCGCCCGCGGGCAGGAGGTCGGCGTCGGAGCCGTCGTCGCGCCAGCGGTAGGAGTACCCCTCCCACCCCGACGCCGTGAGCAGCAGCACCCGCGTCTCGACGGGCACGGCGCTCGAGGGGTCGCCCGCGACCAGCGGCAGGTCGAAGGACTTCACGAGCACGGTCTGCGCCGGGAAGGTCCACGCGCCGTCCTGCGACCAGCCCACCGTCGCCGTGCCGGGCAGCGCCACCCAGCGCGTCTTGATCGCGTCGTCGCTCCACAGCGGCATCTGGACGTCGTAGGGCACGAGGCCCGCCGCCGGCACGCGGTTCGGCACGTCCGAGAAGAGGCCCGTGGCCGACAACGTCTGCGGGAACGCGCCGCCGCCCGGCACCCGCGAGCGCAGCCCGAGGATCCGGCCGCCGTAGAGGTCGCAGGCGTAGAGCTCGCCGGCGGCGTCCTCGCCGAACGACGAGATGCCGCCCGACGTGGCGATCTGCACGTTGGCGGTGGCCTGCGACCCGTCGTAGGCCAGCGCCCACACGCGCCCGCTGCCGGCGTCCGCGTAGACGTACTGCCCGGTCAGGAAGGGCACCCGCGCGCCGCGGTAGACGTAGCCGCCCGTCACGACGTTGCCCAGCGAACGGTCGTAGACGTGCACGGGCGCCTCGAACGGCCCGGCGAGGTTCTCGTTGGTGAAGACCGCGTCGCCCTCGTACTTGCGCCAGCCGTAGTTGCCGCCGCGCACGATGACGTCGATCTCCTCGAACCGGTTCTGGCCGACGTCGGCCGCCCACAGGCGGCCCGTGCCGCGGTCGAACGAGAACCGCCACGGGTTGCGCAGGCCGTACGCCCAGATCTCGGCCCGGACGCCGCCGCCGACCCCGACGAACGGGTTGTCGGCCGGGACCGAGTAGGCCCCCAGCGCGGTGCCGTTCGGGTCCACGCGGAAGATCTTCCCGAGCAGCGTGGTGCGCGACTGCCCGTTGTTCTGCGGGTCGCCGCCGTCGCCGCCGTCGCCGAGCGACCCGTAGAGGAAGCCGTCGGGGCCGAACGCGAGCATGCCGCCGTTGTGGTTCTCGTACGGCTGCCCGACGGTGAACAGGATCGTCTCGGACGTGAGCGCCACGCCGGGGTCGGACGAGACCTGGTACCGCGCGATCACGCTGCGGAGCCCGAGCCCGCCGCTGTCGGTGGTGTAGTTGACGTAGAACCGCCCGTTGGACGCGTAGGCCGGGTCGAACGCCAGGCCGAGGAGGCCCATCTCGCCGCCGGAGCGCACCCGGGTGGTGATGTCGAGGAACGTCGTCACCTGGCCGGACGTCACGTTCGCCTGGCGCGGGAACACCCGGATCCGCCCCGCCTGTTCCACCACGAACAGCCGCGTCGTGTCGGCGGGCGGCGCCGTCACGTACACGGGGGCGGTGAACCGCGCCCCGGGGAACTCGTCGAACAACTCGACGCTGTCCGTCGTCGGCGACGAGATCGGGAACGCGAGGGACGGCGCCACGCGGCCGTCGAGGCCGAAGGTCCCGCCGCCCCCACCGCCGCCGCCGCCCCCGCCGCAGGCCGACGCGAGGCCGAGCGCGGCGAGGCCGGCGGCGAAGAAGACGAGGCGGCGCGGGCGGTTCGACGGCGGTCGCGACACGGAATCCCTCCCAGGGGCGGGCCGATTGTCCCGAGGGACCGAGGGGTGGTCCCCGGCCTCGGGGGCCGGCGGGCCTCGCGTCCCGGGCATGGGTCCGCGAGCCGGGAGGCAGCCGACCCTCCACCAGATACCCCCGTCCCCCCGGAAGCGGACGGGACTTCCGCGTCGGCGGGCGGTTCCCCGGCCCGCGGGCCGTTCGATCGAGCCATGGACGGCGGCCCCGGCTTTGGTAGCGTCCGGGTCCCGGCCGGGGGTCCCCCGACCGTCCGGAGCCCCCGCATGTCCCGCTTCCCGCGCTGGTTGATCGCGTCGTTCGCCCTCGTCCCCTGCTGCTTCGCGCCGGCCGTCGCCCGCGCCGAGGACCCGCCCGCGGAGGGCGGCTCGAAGCCCGAGAAGAAGGACACGAACGACGAGAAGCCGTTCGACGACTGGAAGCTGTGCAAGCAACGCGGCGCCAAGCACAACCGCGACCGCGCCGAGTTCTGGACGAAGAAGGGCGCCAGCGGCAAGGACCTGCAGTGGGTCGGCAACATGTGGAACCGCGCCCTCGAGTACGGCAAGGCCGCCGAGGTGTTCACCGCGTTCCTCGAGTGGAAGCCCGACCAGGCCGGTGAGTCCGCCTACCAGAAGAACCGGCCCACGGTGATGGGCAACCTCGTCGAGGTGTACTTCCGCGGCAAGGAGTACGCGAAGTGCATCGAGACGGCGGACAAGTTCCGCACGGAGTACCCGGACTCGAGCGTGCTCGGCCAGTACGGGTGGCAGATCCCCGGCCACGCCGCGCGCATCTCCGGCGACGAGGCGAAGGCCCTCGAGTACTTCGGCAAGGCCGCGGAGACGAAGTTCGTCGGCGGCATCCTCGACGTGGTGGACGTGCACCTCGCCGCGGGCCGCGTGGACGACGCGAAGGCCGCGCTCGCGAAGTACTCCGAGGGGATGGAGAAGGGCGGCAAGGAGCTGGCGTGGATGAAGGAGGTGCTCGACGCGGTCGGCACCGCGCAGGCGAGCCTCGACGGCGTCCGCAGCATCGGCACCACCGAGGCGCCGACGGCGATCACGATGACGACGGTCATGTACCAGTGGACGATGCAGACGGGCGGCGCGGACAAGTCGCTGCGCGAGCTCGA
The DNA here is from genome assembly GCA_016795345.1 of Planctomycetia bacterium. Classification (GTDB taxonomy): domain Bacteria; phylum Planctomycetota; class PLA2; order PLA2; family JAEUHO01; genus JAEUHO01. The sequence goes on from JAEUHO010000166.1 coordinate 5,132, forward strand.
GATCATGCGCCGCGGCGCGGGCGAGGTCGCGGTGCTCGGCGTCGCGACGTACAAGAAGTACAGCCCGGTCTCGATGAAGGTCGACCCGGAGATGTCGGAGGACGCCGAGGCGGACCTCTACAAGAAGATGATCTCCGAGACGTTCATCACCCCGCAGCCCCCGCACATCCTCGTCGCGCAGGCGTGGCTCGACGGCCTCAAGATGAAGTGGGACCGCCAGGTCGTGATCGTCGACAAGGAGGGCAAGCTCCGCTACGCCCGCCTCTTCCAGGAGAAGCCCTGGGACTACACGGCGGTCGAGCTGGCGGCGAAGGCCCTCTCGAAGTAACCCCGGTCCCGCCGACGCGAGGCCCGGCGGCCGGCCGTCCCCCGTGAACGGCCGGCCGCCGTCGTGAAGTGCCGTCTCCGGTGGCCTCCCGCTGCGCCCGGCGCGCGCTGCGCCCGGCGCGCGGGGGACCCGTCGGCCGGCCGGCGACCCGCCGTCAGGTGACGACGAGGCCGGCGACCCGCTCGACGACGCGGCCGACCGGCACGCCCGTCGTGTCGACGGTGTGGTCGCTCTGCGCGTAGAGCGGCGCGCGGGCCGCGAGGAGCGCGCGCAGGTCGGCCATGGCGTCGGAGCGGCGCGCCATGGGGCGGAGGTCGCCCTGGGCGGCGACGCGCGCCATGTGCTCCTCGGGCTTCGCGCGCAGCCACACCGTCACGCTCCCCCGCCGCAGCAGGTCGAACGTCGTCGCGTCGTTGACGAGCCCGCCGCCGGCGGCGAGGACGAACGCGGTGGGCCCCGCGAGCAGCGCCGAGAGGACGTCGCGCTCGAGCCGGCGGTAGTAGCCCTCGCCGTGCACCGCGAAGATCTCGGCGAGCGGGAGGCCCGCCGCCTCCTCGACGCGCGCGTCGAGCTCGACGAACGCGACCCCGAGCTTCTGCGCGACCAGCCGCCCGACCGTGCTCTTGCCCGCGCCGCGCAGGCCGAGGAGCGAGAGGCGCACGGGCCCGCGGTCGACGAGCAGCTCCGCCGGACGGCAGCCGAGCGCGGACGCGAGCTCCGCCAGGCGGACGATCGAGATGTTGCCCCGGCCGGTCTCGACGTCGGCGAGGAAGCGGGCGGAGACCCCGGAGGTGGCCGCCAGCTGGGCGATGGTCCAGCCGCGCCCCTTGCGGCGCTCCCGGACGGCGTGGCCGAGGCCGAGGAGGAGGGCGCGGGCGGCGGAATCGACCTTCGGGGGCATCGATGCAATATATAGCAGCAGCGCTTCCGCTGCAAGGCAGTATGCTTCCGGCTCGCCCCCGAACCCCCCGTCCGGTAGCGTCTTCCCCCCATGGCCACCCACGACACCGCCGGCGCAACGACTCCGTTGCGCTTCGAGACCTCCCCCGACCGCTACCGCCACTGGCACCTGTCCGTGGAGGGCGCCGTCGCGCGCCTCGCGATGGACGTCCAGGAGGAGGGCGGGCTCCGCCCGGGCTACCCGCTGAAGCTCAACTCGTACGACCTCGGCGTCGACGTCGAGCTGTGCGACGCGATCCAGCGGCTGCGCTTCGAGCACCCGGAGGTGCGGGCGCTCCTCGTGACGAGCGCGAAGGACCGCATCTTCTGCTCGGGCGCCAACATCTTCATGCTCGGGTCGTCCACGCACGCGTTCAAGGTGAACTTCTGCAAGTACACCAACGAGACGCGCCTCTCGCTCGAGGACGCCTCGCTCCACAGCGGCATCCACAGCGTGTGCGCCGTGAACGGGCCGTGCGCCGGCGGCGGCTACGAGCTGGCGCTCGCGTGCGACGAGATCCTCCTCAAGGACGACGGCAACAGCACGGTGAGCCTGCCGGAGGTGCCGCTCCTCGGCGTGCTGCCGGGCACGGGCGGCCTCACGCGCCTCGTCGACAAGCGCAAGGTGCGCCGCGACCTCGCCGACGTGTTCTCGACGGTGGCGGAGGGCATCAAGGGCCGCCGCGCGAAGGAGTGGGGCCTCGTCGACGAGGTCCTGCCGTCGTCGCGGTTCAAGGACGGCGTCGAGGCCCGGCTCGCGGCGGTCGCGAAGGCGCAGCAGCCTGCGTGGGCCCACCGCAAGGGGCCCGGCGTCACGTGGACGCCGCTCGGCGTCGAGCACCGGGCCGACGGCGCGACGTACCGCCACGTCGCGTACTCGGTGGACGCCTCGGGCCGGACGGCGCGGATCGTCCTCACGGTCCCGACCGGCCCGGTCCCGACGACGCCCGCGGAGGCGTTCGCCCAGGGCATGGACTGGTGGGTGCTGCGCGCCTTCCGCGAGCTCGACGACGCGCTGCTCGACCTCCGCTTCAACCGGCCGAACGTGGGCCTCGTCCTGATCGAGACCGCCGGCGACCCCGCCACGGTCCGCTCGACGGACGCGCTGCTCTCGTCGGCCGACTGGTTCGTCGCCGAGGTGCGCCACTACGTGCGGCGCACGCTCAAGCGGTTCGACCTCACGTCCAAGACCTTCTTCGCGCTCGCGACGCCGGGCTCCTGCTTCGTGGGCACGGTCCTCGAGCTGGCGCTCGCCGCCGACCGCTTCTACGTGAAGGACGACGAGGCCGGCGCGACGAAGGTCGAGACGACCAACGCCAACGGCGGCCCGTTCCCCATGGCGAACGGCCTGACGCGCCTGCGGACGCGGTTCCTCGCCGACCCGAAGCGGGCCGACGCCGCCGTCGCGCACGAGGCCCCCATGGACGCGCGCGAGGCGCTCGCCGCGGGCCTCGCGACCCTCGCCCCGGACGACATCGACTGGGACGACGAGATCCGGCTGGCGGTCGAGGAGCGCGTCAGCCTCTCGCCCGACGGCCTGACGGGCATGGAGGCGAACCTCCGCTTCGCGGGCCCCGAGACGACGGAGACCAAGATCTTCGGCCGCCTCTCGGCCTGGCAGAACTGGATCTTCATCCGCCCGAACGCCGTCGGCGAGAAGGGCGCGCTGTCGCTCTACGGCAAGCCGATGCGCCCCGAGTTCGACTGGAGGCGCACGTGACCACGCGCGCCGTCCGTCCGTCCGACCGCTCCCCCCTGTCCGCCGGCCGCGGCGTGCGCCGCGCCCCCCTGGCCCCGTGAGGCACCCATGAGCAACGTAGACCTGTCCGCGAAGATCCCCAACAACGTCGACCTGAACGCCGACAAGCGCCTGCAGCGCGCGCTCGAGGAGTGGCAGCCCAAGTTCGTGGACTGGTGGCGGTCCATGGGCCCCGAGGGCTTCCAGGCCCACGACGTCTACCTGCGCACCGCGGTCAACGTCGGCCGCGAGGGCTGGGCCAACTTCGGCTACGTGAAGATGCCCGACTACCGCTGGGGCATCTTCCTCGAGGAGCCCGAGCAGGACCGCAAGGTCGGCTTCGGCGACCACTACGGCAAGCCCGCGTGGCAGCAGGTGCCGGGCGAGTACCGCAACATGCTGCGCCGCATCATCGTGACGCAGGCCGACACGGAGCCCGCGAGCGTCGAGCAGCAGCGCCTGCTCGGCCAGACGTGCCCGTCGCTCTACGACCTCCGCAACCTGTTCCAGGTGAACGTCGAGGAGGGCCGCCACCTCTGGGCGATGGTCTACCTGCTCCAGACCTACTTCGGCCGCGACGGCCGCGAGGAGGCCGAGGACCTGCTGCGGCGCCGGTCGGGCAACGCGGACAACCCGCGGATCCTCGGCACGTTCAACGAGCCGATCAAGGACTGGCTGTCCTTCTTCATGTTCACGACGTTCACCGACCGCGACGGCAAGTTCCAGCTGCTCGCGCTGTCGCAGTCCGGCTTCGACCCGCTGTCGCGCACCTGCCGCTTCATGCTGACGGAGGAGGCGCACCACATGTTCGTCGGCGAGACGGGCGTGGGGCGCGCGCTCCAGCGCACGGCCGAGACGATGAACAAGTTCGGCACCGACCCGGCGGTGATCCGCGCGCAGCACGTCGTCGACCTGCCGACGATCCAGCGCTACCTCAACCACTGGTACACGTCGTCGCTCGACCTGTTCGGCGGCGAGCGCTCGAGCAACGCGGCCGACTTCTTCGCCTCGGGCATGAAGGGCCGCTACAACGAGGAGAAGTTCGAGGACCACGTCGCGCTGTCGGGCGAGTACGACCTGCAGGTGCGCGGCGCCGACGGGAAGATGCACGGCGAGAAGGTCCCGCTGCGCAACGCGATGAACGAGGTCCTGCGCGACGGCTACGTCGGCGACTGCGAGTTCGTCTGCCAGCGCTGGAACCGCGTGCTCGAGAAGGCGGGCCGCGCCGAGCGGCTGCAGCTGCCCTCGCGCCGGTTCCGCCGGTCGCAGGGCATCTACGCCGACGGCTGCTACGACCCCCAGGGCAACCCCATCACGAGCGAGGAGTTCGAGGCGAAGAAGGCGTCGTGGCTGCCGAGCCGCGAGGACCTCGCCTACGTCCAGTCGCTCATGCACCCGGTGACCGAGGTCGGCAAGGTGGCCAGCTGGATCGCCCCGCCGGCCAAGGGCATCGACGACCACCCGTTCGAGTGGGAGTACGTGCGCCCGCCGCACGCCTGACCCGCCCGCGGCGTCGCCGCCGGTCCCCGCACGGGCCTCGCGTCCCCCGACGCGGGGCCCGCTCCCTTTCCCGACCCGGCGGAGGGCGTCAGAGCCCGCGCGGGACCGCGGGGTCGAACGGCCCGGTGCAGCACGGGCAGGCGTCGCGGAGGCGGTCGAACGCGTAGATGCCGCTCGCGTGCCCGTCGTCGAACGCGAGCTGGATCGCGTAGCCGCCCACCTGGCTGCCGCCGACGACGCGCGCCGACTTCACCTGCTCCCACGCGGGCGGGATCACGTCGCCGGGCGCGTGGCCGCGGCAGCCGGCGCAGGGGCAGACGAACCGGAGGAACGGCGCGTCGTAGGTCGAGACGTGGCCGTCGTGCCAGGTGACGGTGAGGCGCTGGGCCTTCAGGTCGAGGCCGAGCTTCGCGGGGGTCTCGCGGCGGGGGTCACCCACGGCGCGGGATCCCGAGGAGCTCGGCGTCCACGCGCGCGCGGACGCGGGTGGCCTCGGCGTGGACGTCGGCGAGCGGGCGCGCGAGGTCGCCGCCGGCGAGCGCGACGTGCTCGACGGCCGCGCACAGGGCCGCGAGGGTCTTCGCCCCGACGTTGCCCGCGCCGCCCTTGAGGCTGTGCGCCGCCCGCTTCACGGCGGCGCTGTCGCGGCGGCCGACGGCGGCGTCGAGGTCGGCGACCGCGGTCCCGAGGTGCGCGAGGAACGACCGGAGGACCGACGGGAGGAACTCGGGGTCGTCGTCGCCGCCGAGGTCTTTCAGCTGCCGCAACGTCCGCGCGTCGAGCGGGTCCAGCGGCGCCGGGCCGGGGACGGGCAAAGGGGCCGGGGACGACATTCGTCCCATGCTACCCCCGGTGTCCGCGAAGGCGACCCGAGAAGGCGACCCGAGCAGGCGACGTGGAACGGACGGCTCCGATCCCGTCGTCCCGCCATCCCGCCGTCGCACGTGGCGCGGCGGGTCACGACCCGGCGGCACCGGGGACGCGGGAGGCGAGGGCCCGCCGCCAGGACGCGCCGAGGGCCGGGAGCGACAGCAGGGCCCGCGCGCCGACGACGTCGGCGGCGTCGTCGCGGATCGCGGCCGCGCGCTCGACGGAGCACGCCGGCGCGCCGCGGGACACGATCGCGAGCGGCTCGCCCGCGGACGCCGACCCCGGCGTCCGCACGCGCACGTACCACCCCGCGCGATGCGGCGCCGCCACGATCGCGCACGTGTCCGGATGCCCGAGGAACCGCGTGAGGATCTCGCAGGGACGCCGCGGCGACGTCACCTCGAGCTCGACCGCCCCCCACCGCAGCACGTCGCCGATCCCGATGTCGCCGTCGTCGCACCCCTCGACGGTCACGTTCTCGCCGAACGACCCCGGCGGCAGGGCGCGCCCGAACCGCGCCTCGAGGGCGCGCATCGCGTCCGCCGACGCCAGCAGCAGCGCCTGATCCGGGCCGCCGTGGTGTTTCGGGTGCCCGACCTCGTCGCCCTCGATCCCGAGGGGCCCGACGCGCACCGGCCCGGCCACGGGCCGCTTGTCGATCGCGGACCGCAGCGCGGGCCCCGGCCCCGCGACGGGCGCGACCTTCCCGACCTGGACCGACACGACCCGGAGCGGCTTCGCCATCGCGACACTCTACCCGGGACGCGAGGCCCGGCCGCCGTCGCCCGCCGCGGCTCATCGCCCCGCGAGGAACGCCCGCGCCGCCGCCTCGACGTCCGCCGGCGCCCGCACCGGCGACGAACAACGCCCCTCGCCGCAGAGGAACAACGCCGGCCCGTCCGACGCGGGCGGCGCCGGCGCGCCGGTCACCGACGTCCCGTCCTCGTCCACGCGCTCGACGACGAGCCCGGGCGCGTCCGCCGCGCGCGCCGCCGCGAGCAGCGCCTCCGTCCGCGCGTCGCCGGCGTCCCCCACGACCGTCGCCCTCGCCACCGGCCGCGTCGCCTCCTCGACCGCGAGCAGCAGGGCCGCGCTCCGCCAGCCGTGGCGCTCCGGGACGCCCGGCGCCGCGGCCACCGCCATCGCCCGCAGCGCCTCACGGCGCCACCGCGCGTCGTCCTTCGCGGCGGCGAGCGCGAGCAGGAACCGCGCCGCGGCCACGTTCCCGTCGAACGGCCGCAGCGCGTCGCCGAACGGCCCGCGCTCGCCGGTCGTCGCGACGAACCCGCCCCGCGCGCGGTCGAGGAACCGCGCGAGCAGCGTCTCCGCGAGCCGCTCGGCCCGCGCGAGCCACGCGCCGTCGCCCGTCGCGCCCCACAACGCCACCGCGGCGCGGCCGAACGCGGCCTGGTCGCCGAGGTGCAGCGGCCCGCGGTCGTCGGCGGCGTGCCGCAACCCGCCCGCGCCGTCGTCGTGCGTCGCGAGCACGGCCCGCGCGGCCGCCACGGCCTCGTCGAGCAGCGCGGCGTCGCCCGTCGCCGTCGCGAGCGCGACCATCGCCTCGACGGCCCACCCGTTCTCCTGCGCGTACACCGCGCGGTCGATCCGCGGCATCCCGAGCGCGCGCCGCCCGGCGTCGTCGCGCCCGAAGTAGGCCGCGCCGTCCACGCTGGTGCCGTCCGGGCGCCGCAGGTCGGCGTCCTGGCTCGTGCCGAACGCGCCCGACGGCGCGCGCAGGAACGCCCGCAGGTACGCGAGGACCGCCCGGGCCTCGCGTGCCCACCGCGGGTCGCGGGTCCGCCGCGTCGCGGCCGCGTGGGCGCGCAGCGCCCCCGCCTGGACCGCCATGATCTTCTCGTAGTGCGGCGTGGCCCACGTGCCGCCCTCGCTGTACTGGTACATCCCGCCCCACACCGGGTCGATCAGCGCGCTCCACGCGGCGACCGCGCGCCGCGCGCGTTCGCCCTCGCGCGCGCCGTCCGCGTCGTGCGAACGCAGCCACGCCACCTCCGCCGCCGGCGCGTACGGGTACTTCTGGCCGAACCCCCACCCCGCCTGCGCCTCGTCCCACGTCGCGTCGAGGAGGGCGCGCAGGCGCGCGCGCAGCGCGCCGAGGTCGAGGTCGCCCGCGACCGCCGCGTTGCGCGACGGCGGCGCGTCGAGGAGCGTCCGGCCCGCCCGCGCCGCGCGGTCGACGTCGTCGAGGATGCGCAGGAAGTCGTCGGGGCCGCGGTAGCCGCGCAGGGCCAGCACCTCGCGCCCGTCGCCGCCGAGGAACACCGTCGCGGGCCAGTGGTACTCCGCGTACCGCTCCGCGAGGTCCGGCCGCGCGTCGGCGTCCACCTTCACCGGCAGGAACCGCGCGCCCACGCGCGCCACGACCCGCGGGTCGGCGTACGTCTCGCGCTGCATCACGTGGCACCAGTGGCACCACGACGCCGACACCGTCAGCAGCACCACCCGCCCCTCGGCCCGCGCCCGCGCGGCCACGTCGTCGGTCCACCCCTGCCACGCGACGCCGGCGCCCGCCGCGCCGTCGCCCCCCGCCGCCGCCGGCCGCGGCGGCGCCAGCGCGACGAGCGCGAGCAGCAGCACGCCCCACGGCAGCGCCCGGCGCGGGGAGGGAGCGGGAACGGACACGCGGTGCATCGAAGCCATGGTCTCCGGTACGGCCGGGCCCCGCCGCCGGATGCCCCCCGGGAATCGCCCCCGGAGCCGACGGGCGCGGCGGACGTTCGTATCCTCGTGCAGGTGTCGGCCCCCCCGTCCCCCACCCCCGACCACGGTCCGGCGACCCCCGCCGACCGCGAGGCCCGGCCCGCGGCACGGCCGGGGCGCTCCGGCGACCGTCGCCGGCGCCCCCGCGCCTCGTTCGCGGGGGCCTGCCTCGCGGCGGGCCTCGCGTACCTCGGGATCGGGGCTTCCGTCCGCGCGGACGACCCGTTCGG
>JAEUHO010000146.1 GCA_016795345.1 Planctomycetia bacterium
GCCCGGCTCGCGGTCAAACCGGATGGCGCCCGTGTCGCGCACGTCGTAGCCAGCCTCGGCCTTCAGGCGCGACCGCAGCACCTCGCCCTGCGCCACCTCGCACAGCCGCGTCGCCTCGGGGCGACCCAGGTGGTCGGCGAAGAACAGGATCCCGTAGTCCTCGACGTCGAGCGGCGTGAACGCGAGCCCGAGGCGGTGGGCCCAAGCATGCGTGGCGACCCCGACCTCCGCGGCCTCGCGGGCGACGGCGCAAACGACCTCAAGGTGGGACGCGCAGACCCGCGCGCCCTGGTGCACCGCGACGGGGTCCGCGCCCATGGAGGCGAGCGCCCGGTCCAGCGTCGAGCGCACGCCCGCCGAGGTGGGGCGGCTCGCCAGGCGCCGGGCGGGCACGTCCTCGATCCGGGGCGGGCGCCCGCGTGAGGACACCAGGCCGACTTCGCGCCGCACGAGGTGGAGGCGCGCGAGCCGTCCCTCGGGCACGGAGGCCGGGAACGAGTCGCCGTGGAACCCGATTGCGAGCGCCCGGCCTCGGCGCAGCAAGCCGACCGCCGTCTCGCGGTCGGCCTCGACGCTCCCGACCCAGGCGTCCGCCGCCGTGCGGGCCGTCGCGAGGAGCACGTCGATCGCCGCGTCACCGTTGGACGCCAGGATCGGCGCGGGCCCGCCCGCACGGGTCCTCGGATCCGCGGCCGTCCCAAGCGTCGGGGCGGCTCGTCAGGACTCGCCACGCCGCCAGCTGGAGGTCCCACCGCGCCTCACGGGCGATCCGACGCAGTGCCGGCTCGCGGACGTGGGGGTGCTGCGCCCCGTGAGCGGCCCCGTCGAGCACAGACTCCTGGATCCTCGGCGCGAGGTGAAGCAGGTCCATCACCTGCGTGACCCGCGCCCGCGACACACCCACGAGGCGAGCGAGGGCGGCCTGGTCCTTCACGAGCCCGCCGTGGATCCAGCACCGCCAGTGATGCGCGAGGGCGATCATGTTGGCGAACGCGGGGGGAGGTGCGTGGTCGTGGGAGACGGCAGTCGTGGAACCCGCACGATGGAAGCTGGACTGCGTTCGCGGTGGCGGACGGCGAGTGGATCTGGCCGCTCAGGGACGGCGATCGCTACGTCTGGCGAGAGCTAAGTCCAGGGCGCTACCGCTGGACCGACTTCTGGTCGGGGATCTCCTCCGCACCGTTCGACCTGCGCGAGGGGCATCCGAGCGTGACGAGCGAACTCGACCTCTCGTCCGTCGCTGTAGTTCGCGGACGAGTCGTCCTGCCCGATGGGTGTCCCGGCACAGGCATTGCCGTCGAGCGTCTCGGCGGACCAGACGGGATGTTGTTGGTCCCGCGCTGCCCTGCCGAGTTTGGCAGCGGGGTGTGCGCGATCGATGGCTCGTTCTCCATCCGGGTTCCAGGAACGCTGCCCGTCCGACTCCGTGCGTGGGGGCGACCCATCGATTCGGATGCCCCTCGCAGTGAGGTCGAGGTGGTCGTCGATTGTGACGGGGTTGCACTGACGGCGAACATCGACCCGTGTAAGGCGTGGGTCGAGCGCCTAGTCCACGACGTCCCGGCGATCGAGCCGCGCCTCCTCGCGCACATCGATCACAACTGGCCGGACTTGTTGCCGCACGTCTTCTTCGGCGATCTGACGCGGCTCGTCGTGGGCGGGTTCTGGAGTCGTCGCGAGCATCGCGCCGACTCGGTGAAGATCCTCGCGCTCCTCGAGGAGGCGATGGGCTCGCCCGACGAGGCCGTGCAGAACCTCGTCTCCGTCTCGTTCTGCGAGAACCTCGTTGGCGAGAAGCCGCTGGAGGCGATCCGAGCGGCGATGGGGCCGAGGCTGCGAGCAGAGCTAGCGAAGCACGAGGGCGCATAGTGTGAACCTCTTCCAACGCTGGCGGCTTCGCTCGCTCGTCTCGGCTTCGCGTACCGAGGATGCGAGCTCTTACTTGCGGTCGCTGGGACTGAGCGAGGGCGACTCGACGATCGCGCTCAGAGCGGCCGAGATTCGAACTGGTGCGGCGAAGAGGGCGATTCACGAGAGTCCGGTCTGGTGTGATCGGTATGCGGCCGATGCGGCGTTTCACGAGTCGCTTGAGCGCGCCGTAGATGATCTTGCGCGGACGGAGCGGACACAGGTGCCGACCACAGGCAGGGTGAGCGACGACGAGATCGACGTTCAGCATGAGGGTGTGTCCGGACTCGCATGGACGCGCCGCGACCTTGCTACGATTGCCGCGATGATGGGCGACCAAACGCGACCCCATCGCGTCATTCCTCCGGACCGAACCACATGATCTCGACGCGCAACCTCCTGCTGCTTCCCGACGCGGACCGACTTCGCCGGGTCCTGCAGTCGATGGCGTTGCTCGACCGCATCCTGTGCCCTGAGTGGGAGTTCCGGTACTACTCGTTCGACGCAGCCTGGGCCCCCGGTGCGCAAATGGGCTCGATGCGAGACGGCAGCGGGGACGACTTCTTCGTTCACTTCAGCGCGGCCGGATGCTGGATGAAGGGGTTCTCGCACGAGAGTCCGATGTCGCCGTATCGCAGGAGCCCGCCGCGCCCGTGGGCCGGCGTGCTGGACGATGTTCCGTCCGACTTCGCCGAGTGCTTGCGCGAACCGGCGTTCTCGGTCGAAGACGTGACATTCTGCATTTGGCGGCGGCCAGGCGACCCCACCTGGCAGATCGGGCACATCAACTTCCCGCGGTCCCACCCGGATCCGGACGGCTCCGAGTCGTTGCTTTCCAGTCTCGACGGGCGTCCTGAGACTTACCGTGCGTGGGCCACGGACTACTACGAACGGGACGTGGACGCCGCCGCTGTCGAACACGTGTATCGGCACGAGCCACTCACGCCCGAGGTGATCGCCCGACTCAACCCGGAAGTGTCGCTGGAGCAGTTGAGCCAGGACATCCGGAGCATCGGGTACCTCTGATGCCTCAGCCGCCTCCCGACCTGCTGGTCCCTGCGCCCGCACTGCGAGATCTCTTCGCCCACCTCAACCAGGTTTCGGGCACCGGCTACGAGTGTGATCACCGCTTCACACTGACGACCGCATTCCTGCGCGACCGAACTCTGCAGTTGGGCGATACGCTCGCCTGGCTGGGTGCGAATGGCGCGGGCTGCGACTGCGAGGTCATCTTCAACGTCGCGCAGCGGTGGGGCGAGAGCGTCGGGTACGAACCGCTGGATGACGACGAGCTGGATGACGACGACATGGAGCCGATCGACCGCGCCGATTCGCCTTCCCCGCCGCGGAGCAAGCCGTGGTGGCGGTTCTGGTAGAGGTGCGGCATGGGCTTCCTCCGTCGCCTGCTCAGACGCAAGAACGTGCCCTCGGAGCCGTCCTCCGCGACCACCGAGCGTCCGGAGCCGCCGAGAGCCGTCGAGGTATCACTCGAGGTCGACGACGAGGGCGTACGCCTACTCCGCGAGGGATGCGTCGCACAACGGGTCCGATGGGCCGACTTGGTCGAAGTTGGGGTCATGACCACGGATGAGGGCCCGCTGGGCGAGGACTTCTGGTTGATCCTGATCGGCGTGGACGACAAGGGGTGCGCCGTTCCGAGCGAGTTGCCTGGATTCGCGGAACTGCGAGACCGCGTGTTCAAGTTGCCAGCCTTCGACTTCGTCCGCGGACCTGCCCCGAAGAGCCCTCGGACGAATTCGCGCATCGTCATGCCCTCGGGAATGGCCGGCGGCGGAATGTCGAACAGAGCGAGGCGCTCACTTCCCGCGAAGATCTCCAGCGTGGAGCCGACCCAGGCGTAGACCCACGTCGCATCCTCTGCCTCGACAATCTCGAGCTGGCCCTTGCCAGGCGACTCAGCCCGGAGCGTGACGACGGTCCCGGGTGGGGCCGTACATTCCTGCGCCCACGGCTCGATCCAGAGCCGCAGCGACTTGTCGTGCGGTGCGGCAAGGGTCCCATCGGTGCATCTGCCGCGGACGCCGTCGCGGCGGCGCGGCGAGCGATCCGCGAGTAGTAGAACTGGTCTCCTCGCCCGCAAGGCGCACGGCGACTCTCGAGGCCATGGGGGGCGTGTCGGCGAACCCGCCGGCCTGTCTCGCCCCGGGGCCGAGGTGCCCCGACGTGAGGCGCGATACGGTAGGCTCTCGGAGTGAACACGGCGCAGTCGCCGGTCCGTAGACCGTGAACCAGCAGAGCGTCCATTTCCGTCTCGTCCTCAAGGGGCCGCACGCGCGGCTGAAGCCGAGCGTCGTCAGCAAGGTCCGCGCCGCCCTGGCTGCATCGGGGTCGGTCGGTCGGCTTCGAATCAAGCCCGACGAGAGGCACGGCGAACGGAACACCGTCGTGTGGGGGACACTCACGTCCAGTGCGCCGCTCGAACGGATCGTGATGCGGCTCGCGCACGGCCAGTGGCTTTTCTCCCTGCACCCGGATGATCGAGACGCGACGTGGGACGCTCGCCGGACGCCGCTCGGTGCCGAGAGTGCGATCGTTCCGAAACTACTGTGGGCGCATGTGCAGCGGTGGCGCGACACGCGCGCGTACGCCCATGTCGGCCCCGTCGAGCCGCGCGAATCGGATCGCCCAGAGTCGAAGCACCACCTCAAGCACCGATCGATCAGCAAGTTCGTGGCGCGACTGCGCCCGGCGGATCGCGGTTGGTCGATCGTGGACCACTGGGACGGCGACCCCTGCGCAGTCGGTATCGCGCAACCGCGACGTCTGCGTCGGCTCGTCTACGTCTCGACGTGGAGGATGCGGCCCGGCCGCTACTACTACGAGTGCGAGGCCCCGAGCGGGAGGAAGGAGACGGACTACGAAGTCGTCGAGACCGGGGAGGACGTGGACTTCGCGGCGCTGTTGTCGGCCATGGACCGGCACCTCGTCCGCGGTGCGAAACCGGGCAGGCGCTAGTCGGCGTCGAGCGCCGGGCACTCCGACGCGTGGATGATGTGTTGCCGCTGCCGCCGTCGCGCGATCCACCGTCGCGTAGACTGGCCTACAGGCATGGACCCCCTGTCGCTCGCCCTCCGCAACGAGCTCCTCGACGTCCTCTCGACGTTGGCGGACGCGCACCGACAGCGTGCCCATGAGGAAGACGTCCCCATCGCGCACGTCCCCGCCGAGTTGATCTGCGTTTGGTTCGACGGTTGCTACCTCCCTGGGCACCCCGCGTTCGATCGCGGGTTCTCGCCATCGGAACTCGCCGTTCTCGCGGACTTCAATCGTGTCTTCACCGAGGTCGCCGATGGCATCGAGCCCCTTCCGGCATCGGTAGACGGGTTGCTCGCGCGTCCCGCATGGGCGCGTCTGATGTCCGCAGCGGCCGTCGCACTCCAGTCGATGGACCGCGGCCCGACGTAGGTCGTCGTGATCCGACCTCTCCCGTCATGGGGGCGGACTCGGTCGCAGCGGGGCAACTCGACGCAGGAACCAGGCCACCGCCTCGTCCGGGCTCCGCGCCCATCCCGATGGCGGTCCGCTGCGCGGCCCGGACTCTCTCCGTGCGTTCGGAGCGCTCACGGTTGGCGGGCCGAACCGGCGGGACGCGGACGCTTCACCTCCCGGTAGAGCGTGACGGCGATCACGAGGAACATGAGCACGCCGGTTGCGCAGCAGACAAGCAGCAGGCGGGCAGCCGACTCCACGGTGGCGTAGTTGATGTAGTCACCAGCCGCGGCGATCACCAGCCGTGTGTCCCATCGCGCGAGTCGCGGGTCCGCACGGTCGAGGCGGACTTCGAACTCATGGGGTTCGCTCGTCAGGAGTTCGAACCGTGCGAGCTGGACGCTGACGCCTTCCCCTCGAGAGAGGCCTACGCTTCGCTCAGGCTGCCGTGGGGAGTGGGACGCGAGGTGACGTACGGCCGACAAGGCGCCAGTACTCCGGCGGCTTCGCGGCGACTGCGCAGGAGAGGGCGCGTTGG
>JAEUHO010000290.1 GCA_016795345.1 Planctomycetia bacterium
TCACGGGCGAGCGCGTCTTCGAGCTGCCCCGCGGCTTCGACGGCCTCACCGAGGGGTCGCCGCGCATCGTCGACGGACGCCTGCTCGTCGGCGTGGTGCGCGACGGCGACGCGATGCGGCTCGAGGCCTCGGACCTCGCCACGGGCCAGCTGCGCTGGCTCACGCCCCTGCCGCGCCCGGTGGGCCGTCGCGCCGACTTCGTGACGCGCCAGCTGCTCGAGCTCGGCGGCAAGCTGGTGCTGCTCGACGCCACGGGCTCCCTCCGCACCTTCGACGCCGCCGAGGGGACCCTCGAGGTCGAGACGTCGGTCACCGGCGGCGCGTCGCCCGCGTCGTCGCGCGCGATCGCGCTCCTCGAGGACCGCGTCGTCGTCCTGGCGCGCGACCCCGGCAACCGCTCGGTCCTCACGGCGTTCGACCGCCGCACCGGCAAGGCGCTGTGGCGCTCGTCGGAGTCGTTCCGCGCGATCTCGCAGGCCGTGTTGTTGTCCGACGGCCGCACGCTGGTCGCCGTGATGACGCCGCAGCCCTCGCGCGGCGGCGTGCAGGCGTCGGGCCTCGAGTACCAGATCGTCGTGGTGGACCCGGCCGACGGCACGACGGCGCTGATCTCGGCGCCGGGCCTCGGCAGCTGGCTCCCGTCCGCGGAGATCGTCGACGGCACGCTGATCGTCGCGGGCGTCCGCCGCTTCTCCGTCTACCGCTGACGCGGCCCGGCCGCGCCAGCGCGCCCCGGGGGCTCGGGAGGGCCGATTCGCGGGCCGCGGTCGGCCCCGGCCGGCCCGGACGACCGTGGTAGCATCCGGCCGTGCGCCCGCTCGTGCTCCTCCCCCTGCTCGCGCTGACGGCGGCGGTGCTCCTGCTCGCGCCGCCGGGCTCCCGCGCCGACGACCGCGCGCGCCCCCGCCTCGTCGACCGGGCCACCCAGGACGCGATCGACCGGGGCCTGCGGTTCCTCGCGGAGTCGCAGAACGCCAACGGCTCGTGGACCTCCGACGCGGGCCAGAAGGTGAACGAGGAGTACGTCGTCGCGCCGGGCGGCAAGAACGTCCACCACGTCGGCGTCACGGCCCTCGCGATCCTCGCGTTCCTCGCGTCGGGCCACGCCCCGGGGCGCGGGCCCTACGGCGACGTCGTGGACCGCGCGGTCGAGTTCCTCCTCTCGCGCGTGCAGCACGACGGCTTCATCCAGGCCGACCAGACGCGCATGTACAGCCACGCCTTCGCCACGCTCGCGTTGGCGGAGGTCTACGGCATGAGCCGCAACGCGCAGCTGCGGCGCAAGCTGCAGGACGCGGTCGAGCTCACGGTGAAGTGCCAGAACGAGACCGGCGGCTGGCGGTACGCGCCGTTCGGCGTCGACTCCGACATGTCCGTCACGGTCTGCCAGCTGGTGGCGCTCCGCGCCGCGATGAACGTCGGGCTGCGGGTCAAGCAGGCCACGATCGACCGCGCGCTCGGGTACGTGCTCCAGAGCGCGATCACCTCCGCCTCGCCCGCGGCCGAGGAGGAGATCGGCGGCTTCTGGTACCAGCCGGCCTCCACGCGGTGGAACCGCTCGTCGTTCCCCCTCACCGCGGCGGGCCTGACCTCGTTGTTCCAGGCCGGCATCTACGACGACCACGGGCTCCGGCGGTACGTCGCCAACCGCGGGGTCGACCTCGCCGCCATGCCCTCGGTCGAGCGCTCCGTCGAGTACATGGAGCGGGCGTACGACGGCGTCGCGCGCCAGTACCGCCGCCACTACTTCTTCTACTACGGCAACTACTACGCGGCCCAGGCCATGTACACGTGGGGCCGTCTCGAGCCGTCGCGATGGGAGCGCTGGTACGACCGCGTGCGCCGCGACCTGCTCCAGCTCGAGGTGCAGACGCCGGGCCGCGGCGCGCGCACGACGGTCTCGCACTGGGAGAGCAACGTGGGCGACACGCACACGTACGCGACGGCCGTCGCGCTGCTCATCCTCGCGATGCCGCTCGACTACCTGCCGATCCACCAGAACTGACGGGCGCCCCCCGCCCCCGCGCGGGCCTCGCGTCCCCCACCCCCCGTTCGCCCCCGGAGGCTCGCCCCCGGACGACCGTGCCGCGTCCCCGCCGGGCCCGGCGCCACGCCGACGCGAGCGCCACCGACGGAAGGCGCGCGACGGCGGCATCGGACCGAACCGACGCGACGCACCGGAGGTAGAAGGATCGGGTGATCCCTCCGCACCCCCCGGACGCCGAACTCGTCGTCCGGACCGCCGCCGGCGACCGGGGGGCGTTCGAGGCCCTCTACGCGCGGTACGCGCCGCGGATCATGGCGTTCATCGACCACCTCCTCGCCGATCGCGGCGCCGCGGAAGACGCGACGCAGGAGACCTTCGTGAAGGTCTGGCGCTCGGCGCGCCGGTTCCGGCCGGAGGCGCCGTTCGAGCCGTGGTTGTTCCGGATCGCGCGCCACGAGGCGTACGACGCGGCGCGGCGGCGACGCCCCCGGCCCCTGTCGGCGCTGGCGCCGGCCGCGGAGGAGGCCGCGCGGGCGGGCGAGGCCCCGGGCTCGGGCGCACGGGACCGCGAGGCCCGGTCCGCCGCGGTCGACGACGTGATGCGGGGCGATGGGGCGCTCGCCGCGACCCTGCGGACCGCGATCGCGGCGCTCTCGGCGCCGCTGCGCGAGGCGTTCGTGCTGGCGCGCGTGCTGGGACGCGCGCACGACGAGGTCGCGATGCTGCTGGGGATCCCGGTGGGCACCGTGAAGAGCCGTCTGTCCGCCGCGGAGGCCGAGCTGCGCCGGCGCCTCGCGGCGTGGGCGCCCGACGCCGGCGACGCGACGGGAGGGGCGCCGTGACCCGGCCGGGCGATCCCCTCGCGCGCGCGCTCGACGCGTTGCCGCCGGCGCCGCCGCCGCCGCCCGTCGCGGGCGTGTGGGAGGCCGCGCGGCACGACGGGCGGGTCCGCGCGCGCCGCCGCGCGATGCTCGCGGTAGCCGCGGGCCTGCTGCTCGCGGTGGGCGTGAGCGTGGCCGTGCGGCCGCCGGGCGCCGGGCGGACGGACGCGACGCGGTCGGCGACGGTGACCCTCGCGCTCGGGCGGACCGCGACCCCCGAGGCGCTCGTCGTCCGCCGGGGCGGCGAGGCGATGCCCCGCGCCGACGAGGACCTCGCGCCCGGCGACGACGTCGAGGCGCGCGACGCCGCCGTGGTCGCGCTCGCGTCGGGCGCGCGCCTCGCGCTCGAGCCGGGCGCGCGGCTCACGTTGACGTCGGGCGCGCGGGTCGCGCAGCACGACGGCCGGGTGCGGTACGAGGTCGACCACGACCCGCGCCGGCCGTTCACCGTGGTGGCCGCGGGCGTCGAGATCGTGGACGTCGGGACGCGGTTCGTCGTGGACGTCGCGCCACGGGCGACCGGCGAGGGCGGGTCCGCGCCCGGCGGCGACCGCGTCCTCGTCACCGTCGAGCACGGGGAGGTCCGCGTGTCCGGACGGGCCCTCGGGGCCGGGCTCGGGCGGGCGCTGGTGGACGGGCGCGCCGTCGGCGACGACTGGCCCCTCGACGGCCGCCCGGTCCTGTCGCTCGACGTCGAGACGGCGAACCCGACCGCCCGCGAGCCCGTCGTATGTCGTGTGACCCTCCACAACCCGACCGACGCCTGGCTCCCCCTCCCCGCCGCCGACGCCGGTCCGGTGTGGCTCGAGGTCGTCGGCCCGGACGGGACGCGGGTCCCGGTGCGCATCACGGAGGCCATGCGGCTCCCCCCCCGGTCGGCGACCGCGATCCCCCCCCGGGGAGAGGTGGTCGTCCGGGTGCAATTCGAGCGCACCTTCGCCTCGCCGGGGGCGTACCGTCTGCGGGCCGTCTACCGCCCCGCCGACGCCGTGGAACCACCGCGTTCGCCGGAGGCCCTCCTCACGGTGCGCTGACCCATGACGACGTCGATGCCCCCCCGGAGTCCCGCCCTCGCCCGCATCGTCGAGCGGCTGTCGCGGTTGCGCGCGCGGGTGCGCCGCATCTTCGCCGTCGCGGGCCTCGGACGCCTGCTCGCGTGGACCGCGGGCTGCGTCGCGGCGTGGTTCCTCGCCGACCTCTTCCTCGACCTGCCGCTCGGCGTCCGCCGGTTCGTCCGGCTCGGGCTCCTCGACCGGCCCGCGGACCTCGGCGTCGCGCCGTGGCTCGGCCTGCTCGGCACGGCGGTCGCGTTCCTCGGGCTCACCGTGCGCCACGGCAGCCCGTTCGCGGGCGTCTTCGCGTTCGCGACCGCGGGCGTGCCCGGCGTGCTGGCCTGGGTGGCCGCGCGACACCTGTGGGCGCCGCTGCGCATCCCGCTGCCCGACGCGGCGCTGGCGCTGAGCGTGGAGGCGCGGTTCCGCGGGCTCGAGGACCGGCTCGCGGCCGCGCTCGACTTCGACCGCGAGATCGCGGCGCCCACGCGCGGCGAGAGCCCCGCGATGATGGCCCGCGTCGTCGACGAGGCGGGGGCCGAGGCCGACCGCCTGGAGTTCGCGACGGTCGCGTCCGCGCGCTCGGCCCGCCGCGCCGTCGTCGCGGGCCTCGGCGCCGCCGCCGCGGCCGCCGTCGTGTTCCTCGCGTTCGCGTCCGACGCGGGCCTGTGGGCGCGGCGCGCGCTGGCGCTCGAGGACGTGCCGTGGCCCCGCCGCACGACGCTCGTCGCGGTGGTCGTGGACGCCGCCGGGACGGAGCGGGTCGTGGAGCCCGGCACGCCGTACGTCGCGGCGCTGGGCCAGTCCCTCGTCGTGCTCGGCCGCGCGATGGGCCGCGTGCCCACGGAGGTCGAGATCGTGGACCGCGTCGGCGGCGCCGGCGGCGACGAACGCCCGCTCGCGCACCGCATGCGGCCGGTGGCCGACCGCCCGGGGCTCTTCGAGCACGAGTTCCGCGACGTGCGCAGCGACTTCACGTTCTCGCTCCGCGGCGGCGACGACGACGACGGCCTGCCGTCGTACACCGTCGTCGTGCGCGTGCCGCCGCGCGTGACGGCGCTGCGCGCCGACCTCGTCTACCCCGCGTACCTCGGGCTCGCCCCGCGGCGCGTCGAGGGCGGCACCGTGCAGGCGCCGGCCGGCACGAAGGTGACCGTCGCGTTCTCGTCCGACGCGGGCGCCTCGAACGCGGGCGCGGCCGCGCCGACGGGCACGGGCGGCATCGCCCGCGCGGAGGCGTTCGTCGGCGACGCCGCGGCGACGGTGACCCGCGAGGGCGACACGTTCCGCTTCGCGTTCGACGCCGAGACGAGCACGCGGTACCGCCTGCGCATCGTCACGGCCGACGGCCGCGAGAACGACCCCGCGGCCGACACGTACGACGTCACCGTCGACCCGGACACCCCGCCGCGGCCCGACTGGGTCTTCCCGCGCGGCGGCGGCCTCGCCACCACGGCGAACGGCCGGATCCCGCTCTTCCTCGACACCGTCGACGACCACGGCATCGCGTCGCTGCGGCTCGAGGTGCTGATGGGCGCGGCCGAGACGCCCGTGGTGGTGCCCCTGGCGCCGCGGACCGCCGCGACGCCCGACGGCGCGAACGACCGCGCGTACGGCGCCCCGTCGATCCTCTCGTACCACCCCCTCGAGGTGGCGAGCCTCGTGCCGCCCGGCGCGAAGCTCCCGCTCCCCACGCGCGTGCAGGTGCGCGCCGTCGCGACGGACGCGAAGGGGCAGGAGGCCGCGGGCCCGTGGGTGGCCGTGGACGTGCTGCAGCCCGACGAGGTCGAGCGCGGCCTCGCGACGCAGCGCTCGCGCGCCAAGACCGACGTCGAGGCCGTCCGCGACGAGGTCGTCAAGCTCGAGGCCACGCTCGCCGACCTCGCGGCGCAGGGCGCCCTCACCGAGGCCGACCGCGGCGTGCTGCGCGACGTGCAGTTCCGCGCGGGCAAGGCCCGCAACGACCTCGACCGCGCGGGCCGCGCGGTCACGTCGGTCTTCACGACGTACGCCTACGGCCGCCTCGGCGCCGAGGCCCCCACCGCGACGATCCTCGCGCTGTTCGACCGGCGGCACCGGGCGACGTTCACGCGCACGGCCGAGGACCGCGGGGCGCGCGACGGCGGCGGCGCCGCGTCCACGGACGACGGCGACGTGTTCCCCTGGGCGGCGTTCCGCGAGGTCGTCGCCGCGCGCCGCGACCGCGTCCTCTTCGACACCGCCGTGATCGACAAGATCGTCTCGGTCCTCGAGCACCTCGTCGAGGCCGCGGCCGTGCGCGGCCCCGCGGCGCACGAGCTCGCCACGCGCCTCGCGCGCGACGGCGCGGCCGCCGACGTCGCGTCGCTGCGCGCGTCGGTGACCGCGTGGCGCGCCGCCGTCGACGCCACCGTGGCGGCGATGGCCGAGTGGCAGTCGCTCGCCGAGCTGACCCTGTTCGTCCGCCGGCTCGTCGAGGAGCAGGAGCGGATCGACCGCGACCTGAAGAGCCTCGACGGCGGCGGCGCGAAGCCGCCCGCCGGCGCCGGAGGCCGATGAGCCTCCCCCGCCCGCCCCGTCCCGCCTCGCCCCGCGCCCCGGAGCCCCCCATGCGCCCGTTCCCTCCCCGCGACCCGGCCCGCGCGACGTTGCCCCAAGGCTCTCCCGCAGGTGCGCCCGTGCGGGGCCTCGGGCGCCCGCTCGCCGGCCTGGTGCTGGTCGCGTTGCTCCCGTTCGCGCCGACCGCGCGCGCGGAGGACGCGCCGCCGGCCCCGAAGGCCGACCCGCAGCGGCTCGCGCAGAGCCAGGGCGAGGTCGAGGCGCGGATCCTGGAGCTCGTCGGGAAGATGAAGTCGCTCGCCGACGAGATGGCGGGCATGAACTACAAACACGAGGCCGACCTCCTGCGGGCCGGCGTCGAGGCGATGCAGAACGGGAGCATCGCCGGGGCCGCGAGCGCCGTCCGGAAGGCCCTGTTGGATGCGAAGCCCGGCGAGGCCCGCGCGAAGTCGCAGGTCGTGCTCGACGGGCTGCGCGAGCTGCAGGCGATCCTCGAGGACCGCTCGCGCGACCAGAGCCGGCGCAAGCTCGAGGAGCGCCTCGAGGCCGTGCGCGCGGCCTCGGCGGCGACGGACGCGCTGGCCCGCGAGGAGGCGGCCCTCCGCTCGAAGATCGACGAGGCCCGGGCCGCGGCGCGCACGGACGCGGCCAAGCAGGCCGCTGAGCTCGCGCGCGAGGTGAAGGCCCTGCTCGCCTAGCAGGAGGCGCTGCGCCGCGCGACCGATGACG
>JAEUHO010000153.1 GCA_016795345.1 Planctomycetia bacterium
CTCGACGACGCCGAGATCAAGTACTCGACGGTCCAGAACTGGTACCCCGGCGACAAGGACGGCAAGGGCGGCATCTACAACTTCGTGACGAAGCGCGGCGCCTGCCGCGGCCGCCGGAGCAAGATCTCCTGGACGCAGGTCGAGACGGGCTCGGCGATCACGTGGAAGTACCCGTCGTGCATCCTGCAGGGCGACGACAGCGTCGGCGAGTTCTACAGCGTCGCGCTGGCGAACCACTTCCAGCAGGCCGACACCGGCACGAAGATGATCCACGTCGGGAAGAACACCCGCAGCACGATCGTGAGCAAGGGCATCAGCGCCGGCCGCGGGCAGAACAGCTACCGCGGGCTGGTGAAGGTGCTCGCCGGCGCCGAGAACGCCCGCAACTACACGCAGTGCGACTCGCTGCTCATGGGCGACCGCTGCGGGGCGCACACCTTCCCGTACGTCGAGGTGAAGAACCCGACGGCGCGGGTCGAGCACGAGGCCTCGACCAGCAAGATCGGCGAGGACCAGATCTTCTACTGCAGGCAGCGCGGCATCCCGACCGAGGACGCCGTCAACATGATCGTGAACGGGTTCTGCAAGCAGGTCTTCCGCGAGCTCCCCATGGAGTTCGCGGTGGAGGCGCAGAAGCTCCTCGCGGTCTCCCTCGAAGGAGCGGTGGGCTGATGCTCGAGATCCGCGGACTGCACGCCCGCGTGGTGGGCAAGGAGATCCTCAAGGGCGTGGACCTGACGGTCCGGGCCGGCGAGGTCCACGCCATCATGGGCCCCAACGGCTCCGGCAAGTCCACGCTCGCCGGCGTGCTCGCCGGCCGCGAGACGTTCGACGTGACGGCCGGCACGGTCACGTTCGACGGGAAGGACCTGCTCCCGCTGTCGCCCGAGGAGCGCGCGTGGGCCGGCGTGTTCCTGGGCTTCCAGTACCCGGTCGAGATCCCCGGCGTCACGAACGCGACGTTCCTCCGCGCGGCGATCAACGCGCGGCGCAAGCAGCGCGGCGAGGCCGAGCTCGACGCGGTGGACTTCCTGAAGCTCGTCAAGCAGCAGATGCGCCTGCTCCAGATGGACGAGACGTTCCTGCACCGCTCGCTCAACGAGGGCTTCTCGGGCGGCGAGAAGAAGCGGAACGAGATCCTCCAGATGGCCCTCCTGTCGCCGCGCCTCGCGGTGCTCGACGAGACCGACTCCGGCCTCGACATCGACGCGCTGCGCGTGGTCGCGGGCGGCGTGAACGCGCTGCGCGGGCCGGACCGCGCCATCGTGCTCGTCACGCACTACCAGCGCCTGCTCGACTACGTGAAGCCCGACCACGTCCACGTCCTCTCCGCCGGCCGCATCGTCCGCTCGGGCGGGCCCGAGCTGGCGAAGGAGCTCGAGGCGAAGGGGTACGGCTGGCTCGCCGGCCCGGCCGCGAAGCCGGCCGCGACGAAGGCGTGACCGTGGCGGACCGCCCCGCCCCCCCCGCCGCGAAGGCGGCCGCGCCCGCGGCCGACGCCTTCCTCGCCCGCGCCCGGGCGCTCACGGTGGACGGCCCCGCGTGGTTCGCCGCGCGGCGCGCGGAGGCGCTCGCGCGGTTCGCCGCCCGCGGGTTCCCGACGCTGCGCGACGAGGACTGGAAGTACACGAGCCTCGCCCGGCTCGCCGCGACGCCTTGGGCCCCGCCCGACCGCGCCCCCCCGCGCGCCGAGGTCGCCGCGCGCGTGCAGCGCTCGCGGCTCCACCTCGCGGGCGGCCTCGTGCTGGTGTTCGTGGACGGCCGGTACGCCCCCGACCTGTCCGTCGTGCCGCCGCAGCTCGCCGGGGTGCTGTTCGGCTCGCTCGCGGACGCGCTCCGCAACGCGCCGTCGCACCTCGAGCCCCACCTCGCGCGGATCGCCGCCGGCGGCGACCGGCCCTTCGCCGACCTCTCGACGGCGGGCTTCGACGACGGCGTCCTCCTCCACGCCACCCCGGGGACGTGCGTCCCGGTGCCCGTGGAGGTGCTGCACGTCACCACGCGCCCGGGCACCGCGTCGTTCCCGCGCACCCTCGTCGTGGCCGAGTCCGGCAGCCGCGTGACCGTGGTCGAGCACCACGTCGCGCTGACCGACGCCCCGTACGTCTCGATGCCCGTGGTCGAGGTCGCGGTGGCCCAGCACGCCGCCGTCGAGCACGTCCTCTGGCAGGAGGAGGCCGACACCGCGTTCCACGTCGCGACGGTCGCCGCCCACCAGGCGCGCGACAGCCGGTTCTCGTCGTGCGTGCTCACGCTCGGCGGCGCGCTGGCGCGCACCGACGTGGACGTCACCCTCGACGGCGAGGGCGCCGAGGCCACGCTGCACGGCCTCAACCTCGTGTTCGGCGCCCGCCACGCCGACCAGCACACGCGCCTCGACCACGCGCGCCCCCACGGCACCAGCCGCCAGCTCTACAAGTCGATCCTCGACGGCACGGCCGTCGGCGTCTTCAACGGCAAGGTGATCGTGCGCCCCGGCGCCCAGAAGACCGACGCGCAGCAGGCCCAGCACAACCTGCTGCTCTCGCCCGGCGCCACCGCCGACACCAAGCCCGAGCTCGAGATCTACGCCGACGACGTCAAGTGCGCCCACGGCGCGACCGTGGGCCGCCTCGACGACGACAAGCTGTTCTACCTGCGCTCCCGCGGCCTCCCGGAGGCGGCGGCGCGCGACCTGCTGCTGCGCGCGTTCGCGCGCGACGTCACCGACCGCATCCAGATCGAGGCCGTCCGCGTCCGGCTCGACCGCTGGATGACCGAGCGGATGCCGGCCCTCGCGGGCCGCGAGGACCGGACGTGAACCGGGCCTCGCGTACCCCCGCCGGCGGCCCGGCGCCCGCGGCCGCCGCCGCCCCGGCGCCGCGCCCGTTCGACCCGCGCCGCGTCCGGGCCGAGTTCCCGATCCTCGCGCGGGCCGTGCGCGGCAAGCCCCTCGTCTACCTCGACAACGCGGCGACGACGCAGAAGCCCGTCGCGGTGCTCGAGGCCCTCGACGGCTTCTACCGCGCGCACAACGCGAACATCCACCGCGCGGTCCACACGCTCTCGCAGGAGGCCACGCTCGCGTTCGACGCGGCCCGCGAGACCGTGCGGCGGTTCCTCAACGCCGCCGACGCGCGCGAGGTGATCTTCACCCGCGGCACCACCGAGGGCATCAACCTCGTGGCGCAGGCGTGGGGCCGCGCGAACCTCCGCGCGGGCGACGAGGTGCTCCTCACGACGATGGAGCACCACAGCAACATCGTCCCGTGGCAGCTCGTCGCGGCGGAGCGCGGCGCGGTCGTGCGCGTCGTGCCGATCGACGACGCCGGCACCCTCGACCTCGACGCGTTCCACCGCCTGCTCGGGCCGCGCACGCGGCTCGTCGCGGTGGGCCACGTGAGCAACGCGCTCGGCACCGTCAACCCGGTCGCCGACCTCGCGCGCGCGGCGCACGCCGCGGGCGCGCTCGTGCTCGTGGACGGCGCCCAGGCCGTCGCGCACGCGCGCGTCGACGTGCGCGCGCTCGACGCCGACTTCTACGCGTTCAGCGGCCACAAGGTGTTCGGCCCCACGGGCATCGGCGCGCTGTACGGCAAGCGCGCGCTGCTCGAGGCGATGCCGCCGTGGCAGGGCGGCGGCGACATGATCCGCACCGTGTCGTTCGCGGGCTCGACGTGGGCCGACCTGCCGTCCAAGTTCGAGGCCGGCACGCCGGACGTGGCCGGGGCCGTCGGCCTCGGGGCCGCGCTCGCGTGGTTCTCGGCGCTGCCCTTCGACGCGGTGGCCGCGCACGAGGCCGACCTCCTCGCCCACGGCACGGAGGTCCTCTCGCGCGTCCCCGGGCTGCGGCTCGTCGGCACGTCGCCCCACAAGGCCTCGGTCCTCTCGTTCACGCTCGACGGCGTCCACCCCCACGACATCGGCACGCTCCTCGACCTCGAGGGCGTCGCCGTCCGCACGGGCCATCACTGCGCGCAACCCGTCATGGAGCGGTACGGTGTGCCCGCGACGGCCCGCGCGTCGCTGGCGCTCTACAACCTCCGCGACGACCTCGACGCGCTCGTCGCGGCCCTCGCGAAGGTGCGCGCGCTGTTCCCCCTCTGACGGCCCTTCCCTGACGCCGCCCCCGGGCGTCGCCCCTCGGACGGGCCCGCCCCGCCCCGGATCCCCGACCGTGTCCCACGCCTCCGACCTCTACCAGGAGCTCATCCTCGACCACGGCCGCAAGCCGCGGAACTTCCGCGCCCTCGAGGGCGCCACGGCGCGGGCCGACGGCCACAACCCGCTCTGCGGCGACAAGGTCACGGTCTACGTCCGCGTCGAGGGCGGCCGCGTCGCCGACGTCACGTTCACCGGCGCGGGCTGCGCGATCTCGCAGGCCTCGACGTCGCTCATGACGGAGGCGCTGCGCGGGAAGACGCTCGAGGAGGTCGAGGCGCTCTTCGGCCGCTTCCACGCGCTCCTCACCGGCACGCCCGCCGACGAGGAGGAGACCGAGGCGCTCGGCAAGCTGGCGGCGTTCGCCGGGGTCGCCGAGTTCCCGATGCGCGTCAAGTGCGCGACGCTCGCGTGGCACACGCTCCGCGCCGCGCTCGCGTCCGGCGCGGCGCCCGCCGCGCCCGTGACCACGGAGTAGGCCCGTGACCGAGTTCCAGGAAGCCCCTCCGCCGAAGCCGCCGAACCCCGGGACCGCGAGGCCCGCCGGCCCGCAGGTCCCGCCGGTGCCGCCGGCCGGGCCCGGCCCGGACGCGCCCGCCCCGACCTCGGGGACGCCGGCGCCGGGCGCGGGCGCCCCGATCGCGGGGCACCCGATGAGCAACCCGGACGCCGGCGTCACGCCGCTGCCGTTCGGCGCGCCGCCGCCCGACCTGCGCGAGGCGGTGATCGACGTGCTCCAGACGTGTTACGACCCCGAGATCCCCGTCAACATCTACGACCTCGGCCTCATCTACGCGGTAGACGTCTCGCCGGAGCACGTCGTGAACATCCAGATGACGCTCACGTCACCCGCGTGCCCGGTGGCGGGCACGCTGCCGCCCGAGGTGCAGCAGAAGGTCGCGGCGATCCCCGGCGTGCGCGCGGCGAACGTCGACCTCGTCTGGGAGCCGCCGTGGGGCCGTCACCTGCTGTCGGAGGCCGCGCGCCTCCAACTCGGGATGGACGGGTACTGACCTCCTACGATGGCGCCGCGAGCGCGCGCTCGACGGCCGCGACGAGTGCCGCGAGCGGCCGCCGCAGCGCCGACCACGGGCGCGGGAGCACGTGGCTCCAGGCCAGCGTGCGCGGGCTCGGGCCGCCGACCTCGAGGTCGTAGGCCGTCGCGTCGAGGAGGATCGGGAGGTCGCCCGGGTCGCCGCAGCGGCCCGCGGCCGCCGCGACGGCGGCGACGCGACGGGCCCACCCCCGCGGCGCGACGGCGCGGGCCTCGCGGTCGATCGTCGGCGTCCCGTCGAGGCAGACGTTCGGCGCCCGCGTGCGCTCGCCGTCGACGTCGCTCCGCCAGGTCGAGCGCCGGACGGCGTACGTGCCCCCGCGCGCCGAGGGCGCGAGGAGCTCGAGTCGGACCCACGGGGCGAACGCGGGCTCCTGCCGCAGCACCAGCACGCGGACCCGCCCGGCGTCGAGGCCGTCGGTCGCGCGTGGCAGCGCGTCCGCCGCCGCGGCCCGGAGGTGCGCGAGGTCGTGGGGCATCTAGCCCGGTCCATTCACGAGGGATGAGCCGCGACGGGGGCTGAACGATGCCCGCCGGCCGGTGGGGGCCGATGGATGCGACCCGGGCGCGGCGCGGAGGCGACGACAGCGTGTTCTGGCACCACGCCGAGGAGCCTCCGCGCCGTGGCGCATGCGTTCGTGCCCGCCGGTGGCCTGCGATACGCCCGGGTCGCAGCCGCGGCCCCAACCTCGTCCCCTCGTGCATGGGCCGGGCTAGGGATCGT
>JAEUHO010000582.1 GCA_016795345.1 Planctomycetia bacterium
GGGCTACCTCGTCGCGCTCGGCGGCGAGCCGGTCCTCGTGAGCGACGTCAACGACGCGTTCGTCGCGGGCCTCGCGCCCGGCGCGACCGCGTCGGTGACCGTGGCCGCGATCGACCGCGGCGGCAACGTCTCGCCGCCGTCGGCGGCGGCCGTCACGACGACGGGCCCCGAGGACCGCGGCCCGTGACGCCCGTCGGGCCCCGCCGCGGGGCGCCGGCGTGACCCGCGTCCTCCACCTGCGCAACTCGGACCGGTTCGGCGGCCCCGAGCGCCTCGTCGTCGAGCAGGCCGCGCGCGCGCGCCTCACCCGCCCCGTCGTCGCGACGTTCGCGCGGCCCGGCGCGGCGAGCGCGTTCGCGGACGCGCTCGCCGCGCGCGGCGTCGAGCACGTCGTCGTCCCGCAGGCCGGTTCGTACGACCCGCGCGTCGTGGGCCGCGTCCGCGAGCTGATCGCCCGCACCGGCGCGGAGGTCCTCGTCGGCCACGACTACAAGGCGAACCTGATCCTCGCGGCGGCCGCGCGCCGCACGCGCCTCCCCCGCGCCGCCGTGGTCCACGGCTACACCGCCGAGGACCGGAAGGTCGCGTTCTTCGAGGCCGTCGACCGCCGCCTCCTGCGCCGCGCCGCCGCGGTCGTCGCCGTGAGCGCGGCCACGCGCGACGCGCTCGTCGGCGCCGGCGTGCCCGCCGACCGCGTCCACCTGATCGAGAACGCCGTGGACGTCGCCGCGGTCGCCGCCGACGCCGCGGCCGGCCGCGCCGACCTCCGCGCGGCGTGGTCGCTCGCGCCGTCCGACCTCGCGGTCGTGGCGCTCGGCCGCTTCAGCCCCGAGAAGGGCCACCCCGTCCTCCTCGAGGCGTTCCGCACCGTCGCCGACGCGGTCCCGACGGCCCGCCTCGTGCTCGTCGGCGACGGGGTCCTCGAGGCCGACCTCCGCCGCGCCGCGGCGGCGCTCCCCGCCGGCCGCGTCGTCTTCGCCGGCTGGCGCACCGACCCCGCCCGCTGCCTCGGCGCCGCCGACGTCTTCGTCCTCCCCTCCCACCGCGAGGGCCTGCCGCTCGCGGTCCTCGAGGCCATGGCCGCCGGCGTCCCGGTGGTCGCGACCCGCGTCGGCGGCGTCCCCGACGCCCTCGAGGACGGCGCCTGCGGCCGCCTCGTCCCCCCGGGTGACGCCCCGGCCCTCGCCGCCGCCCTCGTCGGCCTCCTCCACGACCCCGCCGCCCGCCGCGGGCTCGCGGTCTCGGCCGCCGCGCGGGTCCGGGCCCGCCACGACGCCCCCGGCCAGGTCGCCGCCCTCGAGGCCCTCTTCGCCTCGCTTCATCCGACGGGGCTCCCCGGCCGATAGGCTCAGGTGGGGGTCCCGAGGTCCCGATGCGCCGTCTCCGGTCCGTGCTGGTCCACCTGGTGCTGCCCGTCGTCCTGCTCGCCGCCCTCCCCGGTTGCGGCGTGGGCGGGATCGACGCGATCGACGAGGCCTTCGGCAACGGCGGCGGCGGCTCCCCGCCCGCCGCGACGATGTCCGCCAGCGAGCGCACCCTTGCGGAGCAGGTGCTCGCCCTCGTGAACCAGGAGCGCACCAGCCGCGGGATCGAACCCGTGGCGTGGAACGAACCCGCCGCCGTCGCCGCCTACGACCACGCGGTGGACATGGACGTCCGCGACTTCTTCGACCACGACAACCCCGACGGCGAGTCGCCGGGGACCCGCCTCGCGCAGGCCGGCGTCGGCGGGCGCGGCTGGGGCGAGAACATCGCGCGCGGCCAGGCCGACCCGACGTCGGTGATGTTCGCCTGGATGAACTCGCCCGGCCACCGGGCCAACATCCTGAACCCCTCCTACCGCTACCTCGGCGTCGGCGTCCACACGGGCGTGGACGGCCCCTGGTGGGTGCAGGACTTCCTGACGCCGTAGCGCGCCGCGGTAGCCCGCCGTCCGCCGGAGCCACGTCGCCTATTGAAGCCAGGCGCCCGGTCGCCCTCCCGGGACCGCGAGGCCCGGTGGCCGTCGCTCCGCCGGTCATCGATCCGCCGGCCATCGACCGGCGTCGATTGGCGGATCGGCCGCCGTCGGCAAACGCGCCAAATGGTGTCCGGCACCAAATGGCGGGACTGGCCCCGTCGGCAGACGCGCCAAACGGTGTCCGGCACCGAATGGCGGGACTGGCCGGGGTGCACCTGGCCGGGGGACCGCGGGCACCCGATGGCGGGACGGGGCCGCGGGATCAGCGCGCGCCGAGCCGCGCGCCGCAGTGCGGACAGAATCGCACTTCGAGGCCCGTCGTCGCGGTCGGAGCGGGCAGCCGCACGAACCAGCGGCGGTGCCGCCCCCACCACTCGACCCGCAGGTCGTAGACGCAGTTCCGCGTCAGCCGGTCGAACGCGGCGCAGCAGGGCGTGAACCCGCGCGGCACGCGGCGCGTCCCGTCGAGGCACGGGGTGCCGTCCGGGTGGAGCGCGCGGGCCCGGGCGCGGACCGGCCGCCCCTTCATCGCCGCCCGCGGAGCAGCGCGACCGCGCCGCTGGTCAGGAGGCGGAAGCGCGCGAAGGAGAGGTCGGCGCCCACCGAGATCCGCTCGAGCGCCAACCGGTCCGTCGTCGCGTCGTTGAAGCCCTCGATCGTCGAGAGCGCGAACCGCACGCCGAGGTGGCCGAGGGCCGCGCGGGCCCGGTCGTCGAAGTCCATGGCCCGGCCGTTCGGGTACGCGAACACCGTCGGCACGTGCCCCGTCCGCGCCGCGACGACCTCGTGGGACCGGCCGATCGCGGCCGCGACCTGCCCGTCGGGCATCCGCGCGAGGATCTCGTGCCGCGTCGAGTGGCCCGCGAAGCCGAACCGGCCCTCGCGGCGCATGGCGTCCACCTCGTCCCAGCCGAGCATCCGGAAGTCGCCGGGCTCCTCCGGCGCCGTCCGGCCCAGCGCCGCGAGCAACGCGGCGAGCCGCGCGTCCTTCTCGGCGACGGGGAGGCCCTTCAGCGCCCGGACGGCCGTCGCGTACGCACGGGCCTTGCGTCCCGGACCCTCGAGCGCGCACCGCGGCAGCCCGAGATCGGGCACGTCCACCGACGCCGCGGCGCTGCGCGCGAACGCGAGGTAGAGGCGGTCCGGCCAGACGACCTCGTCGGTGCCGACGAGGTCCGTCACGAGGAACACGGTCGCGTGGAGCCCGTGGGCGGCGAGCACCGGGCCCGCGACGGTGCGCACGTTGCGATACCCGTCGTCGAACGTGAGCGCGAGCGCGTGGTCGGGCAGCGTGCCGGCGGCGAGGCGCTCGAGCGCCTCCTCGAGCGGCAGGACGGCGTACCGCCGCGCGACCCACGCCATCTGCCGCGCGAACGCGTCCACGGGCAGCTGGTGCCAGCACTCGACCTCGAGCGGGCGCGCCACCACGCCGTGGTACATGAGGATCGTGAGGTCGCGCCGGCGGCGGCGGCGGGCCCACGCGGGCAGCCCCGCGGCGCACAGCAGGCGGTCGCGCGCCCCGCCGAGGCTCACGGCGCGCCGCCCTTGGCGCGCGCCACGGCGCCCGCCCACGCCTCGACGAGCCGCGGCGCGACGCGGCCCCACTCGTTGGCCTCGAGGACGACCTCGCGTCCGCGCGCGGCGCGCGCCGCCGCGCGCGCGGGGTCGCGCAGCACGGCCACCGTGGCGGCGGCGAAGGCCTCGGCGCCGTCGGCGAGGTCGGCGCCGTCGGCGACGTCGAGGCCCTCGGCCCCCACCGTCGTCGAGACCACCGGCCGGCCCATGGCGAGGGCCTCGCAGATCTTGAGGCGCGACCCGCCGCCCACCCGGAGCGGCACGACGAGCGCCGCCGCGCGTGCGACGAACGGACGGACGTCGGGGACGGAGCCCGCGATCGTCGTCGCGGGGGCCGCCGCGCAGCGCGCGACCAGCCACGGCGGCGGCGCGCGGCCGACGACGGTGAACCGCGCGTCCGGGACCTCCGCGCGGACGCGGGCCCACACCTCGTCGAGGAACCAGACGACGCCGTCCTGGTTCGGCCGCCAGTCGAGGGAACCCAGGAAGAGCAGCTCCGTCGAGCCGTCGGCGGCGCCGGGGACCGGCGCGAACCGCGCCGCGTCCACGCCGTTCGGCACCACGGTCACGTGGGCCTGGCCGGTCCACGCGCGGATCTTCGCCGCGTCGCCCTCGCTGACCGCGACGACGCCCGCCGCGCCGGCGAGCGCCGCCCGCTCGAACCGCGCCACCTTCCCGTGCTGCAGCGCGACGTAGGCGCGGCGCACCGCGGACCGCTCGGCCTCGCGGTACCGGGCCCAGCTGTCGCTCGCGACGTTGTGGGCCGACACCACGACGGGCGCGCCGACGCCGTCCGGCACGTTCGCGACGAGCGGCGTCCACTCGACGTGGACGACGTCGGGCCGCCGCGCGGCGGCGAGCTCCGCGACCTTGGCGCGGACCGCGGCGAGCCGGTGGCCCATGACCATGTACGGCACGCGCATCGGGACGTTGCGGAGCAGGTCCCACGCGAAGCGGACGCCGTGCTTCACGAGGGGCCGGCGCGGCACGACGGCCACGCGGATCCCCGCCGCCTCGACGTCGGCGAGGCCCGCCGGCGGCGCCTCCGCCGGCACGACGAGGGTCACCTCGTGCTCGCGCGCCACGCGCCGCAGCAGCTCGAACGTGCGGATGCGCTTGCCCGAGTCCGTCGGGAACGGCAGAGCCTCGTCCACCGCGAGGACCCTCACGGCGCGGTCCCCACGCGGCTGATGCAGTACCGCACCTTGCCGTTGGGCGAGGGCCGCAGCCGGTCCACACGGTTGAGCCGCACGTCGAGCTCGTCGAAGAACATCCGGCGGAGCCGCTCGGCCATCACGGCCTCGTCGCCCGGCTTGTACTGCGGCGCCGCGACCCAGTTGACCTCGAGCACCGACAGCTCGGTCTGCACGAGCTGCGCGTCGAGCACGCCGAGGCCGATCCGGTACGCGCGGAGGTCCGCGACGACGCCGGGGACGCGGCGGCCGGACGGCAGCGTGAAGACGTCGTTCAGGCGGCCGTCCACGGCGCCGAGCACCGGCCGCGGGTCGCCGCAGGGGCACGGGACCGGGTCGAGGGTGCCGCGGTCGCCGATCTCGTAGCGGATCAGCGGCATCGCGCGGTTCACGAGGTCGGTCACGAGCAGGCTGCCGTCGTCGTCGCGCTCGAGGAGCACGCACGCGGTGTTCACGTGCAGGCGGTGCTCGACGCACTCCGCGGCGATCCACCCGCACTCCCGCGCCCCGTAGAACGTATAGACCTCGGCGCCGAACGCCTCGCGGACGCGCTCGCGCTGCTCGGGGAGCACGGGCTCCGCCGTGAGGAGCGCGATCGGCACCCGCAGCCGCCGGCTGGTCGAGAGGAGCCGGCGGGCGAGCAGGTCGGCCGCGCTCGGGTACGCCTGCAGGACGTGCGGCCGGAACCGCTCGAGCCGCTCGGCGTGTTCGTCGAGGCGCGCGTCCGACAGCTCGCCCGCGGGGAGCCACAGGCTCCGGTCGAGCAGCCGCCGCACGGCGGCCTCCTTCGTCCGGTGGGCCCAGTCGAGGTCCTCCGGCGGGCCGTCCTGCGCCGCGCCCCAGAGGAACGCGCAGCGGTGCCCGAGGCGCCAGCCCATGCGGCGCTTGAGGACGTACGACGCCGCGTCCTTCCACGACACGGCCTGGCGCGTCTGCCGGAAGGGCACCGCGGCGCTCGTGGTGCCGCCGGTGCGCGCCTCGACGAGCGGCACGTGCGCGTACGCGCTCGAGAGCAGGCGGTCGGGCGCCGCCGCGAGCGCCTGGCGCGTGAGGCGGGGCAGCCGCCGGAGGTCGTCGAGCTCGCGCACGGCCGCGGGGTCGAACCCGACGGCGTCCATCTGCTCGCGGTACCACGGGACGGTGGCGTGGGCGTGCACGAGCAGCGTGCGCAGCTCGCGCAGGCGGCGGGCGCGCATCGCGCCGCGGGGGAGCGCGAGCACCCGCGCCAGCACCCGCTTGCGCACGGGCCCGCGGTCGCCGCGGAGGCTCGCGAGGAACGGCTTCACGACGTTGCTGTAGAACGGCTCGAGGCCGT
>JAEUHO010000592.1 GCA_016795345.1 Planctomycetia bacterium
CGCGACCTCGCCGCGCACGAGGCGACGGCCCGCCCCGCGCTCGCGGCCGCCGACGCCGCGCGGGCCGCGACCGACGGCGAGGCCCGTCGCACGACGCTCGATCGCCGGCTCGGCGAGCTCGGCGAGCGGCTCCGCGCCGACGACGACGTCCGGTCCGCCGTCGCGGCGTTGACGCGCGAGCTCGAGGCCGCCCGCGCGGGCGCGCGCACGTGGCAGGAGCTCTCGGCGCTCATCGGCTCCGCGGACGGCAAGAAGCTGCGCGTGTTCGCGCAGAGCCTCACGCTCACGGAGCTCGTCGCGACGGCGAACGCGCACCTCGCGGGGCTGCGCCCGCGGTACCGGCTCGAGCGCGTCCCCGACACCGACCTCGACCTGCAGGTCGTCGACCGCGACCTCGGCGACGAGGTGCGGTCGGTCGCCAGCCTGTCGGGCGGCGAGACGTTCCTCGTGTCGCTCGCGCTCGCCCTGGGCCTCTCGTCGCTGTCGGCGCAGGACGTGCGCCTCGACAGCCTCTTCGTGGACGAGGGCTTCGGCACCCTCGACGCGGACACGCTCGAGAGCGCGATCGCGGTGCTCGACGCGCTCCAGGCCGAGGGCCGTCAGGTGGGCCTCATCTCGCACGTGCCCGGCCTCGCCGAGCGGCTCGGCGCGCGCGTCGAGGTGCGCCCCGTCGGCGTCGGGACGAGCCGCGTCCGCGTCGTCGCGGGCTGAACGGCCCACGCGCGCGGCGCCGGGCGCGGGCGCGGGCCCGAACGCGGGCCAGAGGCCCGGCGGCGAGCGGGCCTCGCGGTCCCCCGCGGAGGCCGCGGCGTCCCGGGCGCAGCGTCGCGCGGGCGGACCCCGCGCGGACGCCCCGAGCGGAGACCGCGGCGTGCGCGGCTATCCGCCCTTCGTCGGCTTCCGCTTCGGCGCGGCCTTCGGGGCCGGGGCCTTCGGGGCCGGGGCCTTCGGGGCCGGCGTCTTCGCCGGCGCCTTCGCCGACGGCTTGTCGGCGGACTTGGCCGCCGGCTTCACGGCCGGCTTCGCCGCCGACTTCGCCGCCGGCTCGGCGGTGGCCTTCTCCGACGACTTCTGGGCGGCCTTCGACGCCGCCTTCTCAGGGGCCTTCGCGGCCGGCTTCGACGCCGCCTTGCCGGTGGCGGCCTTGGCGGCCTTCGGCGCGCGCGCGGCCCGCGGGGCCGGCGCGTCGTCGGTCGGCTCGGTCGGCGTCGCGGTCGGCGCTGCGGTCGGCGGATCGCCCTCGGGCGCCGCCTCGACGGTCTCGCCGCGTTCGGCGGCCTCCGCCGCGGCCTTCGCGGCCGCCGCCTCGGCCCACGCGCGACGGCGCGACGGGAGCGGCTTCTGCGGCGCCTCGGGCTCGGGCTCGTCGGGGTTGGCCGGCCGCGCCTCGTCCGGCGCGTTGTCGGCGTCGGCGTCGACGATCGCCTCCTGGCGGACGGCGCGCTTGCGCCGGCTCGGCTTCTTCTCGGGCGCGGCCTCGGGCGCCGCCGGGGCCACGGGCGTCGTGAGGTCCACGCGCGGCGCGTCGGCCCACAACAGCTCGAGGTCGTACCGCGCGCGCGTCTCGGCGTCGAAGACGTGGAAGACGACGTCCGTGAGGTCGATGCAGATCCAGCGGCCGGTGTCGAGGCCGGCCTTGCTGATGGCGTAGCGCTTCTCGCCCTTCAGCGTCTTCACGACGTGCTCGGCGATGGCCTGGTTCTGGCGCGCCGACTGCCCCGTCGCGAGGAGGAAGTAGTCGGTGTAGTCCACGAGCCCGCGCACGTCGAGGAGGACGAGATCGGTGGCGCGCCGCTCCTCGGCGAGGGCGGCGATCTTGCGGGCGAGCGGCAGGGTGTCGGCGGGTTCGGTCATCGGACGGAGCAGGGTAGCCGGACCCCGGCGCCGCCACGACGTTGCGACGACCGGGGGTGCCCGCCGGCCCCGGTCGGCGGCAGCGCTCGCGGCTACCGCAGGCGACGACGGAGCGGCGCGACGACGTCGGCCCGGCCGACGTACTTCTCGTAGGCGTCCAGGAGCGCCCGGGCGTCGTCGGGGCGCGGCGGCGAGGCCTCGACGTCGGCGGCGAACCGCCGGACGAGGTTGAGGCCCGCCTCGAGCACGATCGACGCCGGGGGCGCGTCCGGGGCGTCGTCGAGGGAGAGATCGGCGAGGGCGGACGCCCGGGTCCGCAGCACCTCGTCGCCGATCGCGAGGGCCTCGCGCGCGTCGTCGCCGCGGCCGTCCGCGAGGCGCTCGGCGGCGACGCGCGGCGCGTGGCGCGCGACGAGGTCGAGGTGGAGGCGGCCGAGGCGCGGGATCCCGGCCGAGCGTTCGGCGGCCCGACGCAAGGCCCGGAGCGCCTCGAGGTCGCGGTCGCGACCGGCGGCCTTCAGCGCGTCGGCGACGGCGGAATCGAGCGCGGGCACGAGGAGCAGGAGGTCGGCGCGACGGGTGAGCAGCAGCGCGTCGTCGGGCGCGCGGACGAGCGCGGCGGCGACGAGCGTGTCGGCCTCGCGCCACCAGCCGACCCGTCCCTCGGCGGTGGGCGCGGTCGTGCGGAGGTCGTACGCGAGGATGCCGGCGAGGTGGTCCACCGCGCTCGACGACGTGGGGTCGAGCTCGAGGATGCGGCGGTAGAGCGCGGGCACCTCGTCGAGCCGGCCCTGGGTCCGCAGCGCCTCCGCGCGGAGGAACAACGACCCGACGACGAGGGGGCGGGCGCCGCCGAGCGCGGCCGCGGCGTCGGTCGAGGGCGGCGGCGCGAGGGCGGCGAGCGCGAGGGCGCCGGCCAGCGCGGCGGCCGCCAGCAGCAACGGACGGACGACCTCGCCGGTCACGACAGCCCCCCGCGCGCGGGCAGGG
>JAEUHO010000598.1 GCA_016795345.1 Planctomycetia bacterium
CTTGCCCGCGCCGCTCTCGCCGAGGAGCACGAGCACCTGCCCCGCGGGCGCCTCGAGGTCGACGTGGTCGAGGATCGTGCGGCGCGCGATCCGGCGCACGATGCCGCGGAGGGTGACGGGCGCCGCGCTCATGCGCCCCGCCTTCGCGCGAGCGCGGCCGCGATCGCCGCCGCGTCGGCGGCCTTGCGGCCCGGCGTCGCCGGGTCCACGGAGGGGTCGAACGCGCGCGGGTCGAGGCGCAGCGCCACGTGGAGCAGCTCCCACACGAACCGCCGGCGGAAGAGGTCCGGGTCGTCGAGGCGCG
Source organism: Planctomycetia bacterium (assembly GCA_016795345.1). GTDB lineage: Bacteria > Planctomycetota > PLA2 > PLA2 > JAEUHO01 > JAEUHO01. The sequence continues at coordinate 305 of JAEUHO010000598.1, forward strand.
CCACGACGTCGGCGAGCCCCGTGCCCGCGTGCACGAGGCGCGCGACCTCCTCCGCGAGGCGGTAGTCGCCGAAGTCGTTCTCGGGCCGCCGCGGCGGCACGTGCGCGTCGAGCGCGGCCACCACGGTCGGCGTCGGCCGCACCGCCCCGAGGGCCTTCACCGCGGAGGCCCGCGGACCCGGCTCGGGGTCGTCGAGGATCGCGAGCAGGCGCGCGACGATCGCGTCCGGCGTCACGTCGCTCGTGTTCGCGAGCAGCCCCGGGTGGGCCGGGTCGGCGTACACGGCGAGCGCCTCCGCGGCGTTCGCGCGGACCGCGGCGACGGGGTCGCGGGTGAGGTCGAGGAGCGGCGCGATCGCGCGACGGTCGCGCACCCCGCCGAGCACCACCGCGAGCTCGGCGCGCTGCACCTTGCGCCGGCTCGTCGCGAGCACGCCGAGGATCGACGCGGTCATGGGCGGGCCCACGAGCATCGCGGCCTTCTTGTTGATCATCAGGAACATCACGCCGACGCCAGCCCCGCCGACCGACGTGGCGAGCGCGTCGAGCGCCGCGCGCACCTCCGCCGACGACTCGTCCACCGGCGCGGCGAGCGTGGGGCCCGTGCGCCACCACGCGCGCAGCGCGTCCACTGCGGCCTGCCGCTGCGGGTACCCCCCGTCGGGCTCGTACCCCGCCGGCGCCGCGGGGAACGCCTCGCGCAGCGCGTCGATCGCGTCCTGCGTGGCGCGCACGCGCCAGCGCCCGGTGCGCGGGTCGAGCCGCTCCTCGATCAGCCACTCGCCCGCGCCGCGCACGCCGAGGCGCAGCAGCGCCGCGGCCGCCGCGCTGTCCACCGCGTAGTACGGCACGTCGGCCCACGCCTCCCATGGCACGTCCGTGTTCGACGCGCCCGGGTACTCCCACCCGTCGTGCGGCCGGTGCCGGTCGCCCAGGTAGAAGAGCACCTGGCACAGCGGCGCGATCGCGCGCGGGTCGCGGAGGTCGCCGAGGGCGGTGGCCGCCGCCGCGCGGACCCACCCGACGTCGGTGTCGGCGAGGCAGCGCACGAGCACGGGCACCGCCTCGCGCCGGCCCGACGCGCCGAGCGCGACGACGGCCCGCACGCGGCGCGCGACGCGGCCGGGCGGCGTCGTCGCCGGCGCGGCCGGCGGCGCGGCGGTCGCGAGGAGCAGCGGCAGCGCGTCGGCCCCCGCGGCCACGAGCGCCGTCAGCGCCGGGCCCGCCACCCCGGGAGCGGCCTCGGGCGGCGCGTCGTGCCGCGCCGCGCCCCGCGCGGGGGCCGCCCCCGCGGCGGCGGGCGGGGGCGGGGCGCCCC
>JAEUHO010000101.1 GCA_016795345.1 Planctomycetia bacterium
CGCGACCGCCACGGGGTCACCCAGGTCACGTGCAGCGGCGACCGCGACCCGCGCCTCCTCGAGGCCGTGTCGGCGCTGAAGCCGGAGTGGTGCGTCCGCGTGACGGGCACCGTGATCGCGCGGCCGCCCGAGGCCGCGAACACCCACCTCCCGACGGGCGCGATCGAGGTCGAGGCCGACGGCGTCGAGGTGCTCTCGGAGTCGCCCGTGCCGCCGTTCTGGCCCACGGACCGCACCGAGGCCAACGTCGACCTGCGGCTCGAGTACCGCTTCATGGACCTCCGCCGGCCGCGCATGACGCGGATGCTCGTCGAGCGGGCCCACATCGTGTCGTTCTTCCGGCGGCACCTCGAGGAGCAGGGCTTCCTCGAGGTCGAGACGCCGCTGCTCACCCGCAGCACGCCCGAGGGCTCGCGCGACTTCCTCGTGCCGAGCCGCCTCCACGCGGGCACGTTCTACGCGCTGCCGCAGTCGCCCCAGCTGTTCAAGCAGCTGCTGATGGTCTCGGGCTTCGACCGCTACTACCAGATCGCCCGCTGCCTGCGCGACGAGGACAACCGCGCCGACCGCCAGCCCGAGTTCAGCCAGGTCGACATCGAGGGCTCGTTCGTCGGCGAGGAGGACGTGTACGCGCTCATCGAGCCCGCGATCCGCGCGCTCGTGAAGCGCTACCGCGGGCACGACCTGCCCGCGGCGTTCCCGCGCCTGCGCTACGACGACGTCATGGCGCGCTTCGGCAGCGACAAGCCCGACCTGCGCAACCCGCTCGAGATCGTGGACGTCTCCGCCGAGGCCGCGGCGCTCGGCTTCCGCGTCTTCGCCGACGCGGTCGCCGCCGGCGGCGTGGTCAACGCGCTGCGCCTGCCGGGCGCGGCCGCGACCGTGTCGCGCAAGGACATCGACGGCTGGGAGGCCGAGGCGAAGGCCGTCGGCGCCAAGGGCCTTGCGTGGGCCAAGTGGGGGGCCGACGGCGTGTCGGGCTCCGTCTCGAAGTTCCTCGCCGGCGACCCGGGCAAGGCGCTGCTCGCGAAGGCCCACGTGAAGGAGGGCGACGTCGTGCTCTTCGGCGCGGGCGCGTACGGGAGCGTCAAGAAGGTCCTCGGCCACCTGCGCAAGCCGTGCGCCGAGCGCCTCGGCGTGATCGACAAGCAGCGCACCGCCGTGGCGTGGATCACGGACTTCCCGCTCGTCGAGTGGAACGACGAGGAGGGCCGCTTCGACGCGTGCCACCACCCGTTCACCACCGCGCGCGACGCCGACTGGCCGACCATCGAGCGCCTCTGCCGCCTCGCGCCCACCGACGCCGGCTGGGACAAGGCGGCGATCGCGGGCCTGCGCGCCCGCGCGTACGACCTCGTCATCGACGGCTACGAGGCCGGCGGCGGCAGCATCCGCATCCACCGCAGCGAGCGCCAGGCCGCGCTGTTCGCGCTGCTCGGCATCACGCCCGACGACGTCGCCCGCCGCTTCGGCTGGTTCGTCGACGCGCTGCGCTACGGCGCGCCGCCCCACGGCGGCATCGCGCTCGGCGTCGACCGCCTCGTGATGCTGATGCTCGGCGAGGAGGCGATCCAGGAGGTCATCGCGTTCCCCAAGACCGCCCAGGCCCGCTGCCTGCTCACGCGCGCGCCCGCCGGCGTCGACGACAAGCAGCTCCGCGACCTGCACCTGAAGCCGGGGTCGGCCTGATCGCGGGCCGGGCCGGGCCGCGGGCGCGTCAGGCCTTCGGCGGCGCCGGCACGTCGAACTGCGGCGCCTTCGCGGTGCGGTCGAGGTGCGCGCGCAGCCGCGTCGCGACGGCCGCGTCGCCGACGGCGAGCACCTGCGCGGCCGCGAGCGCGGCCTGCTTCAGGCCCACCTTGCCGACGCCGGCCGTCAGCACGGGCACGCCCGGCGGCATGTAGACGCACGAGTCGATGCCGTGCTCGTCCATCGGCACGCCGATCACCGGCACGGCCATGTTCGTGAGGCCCGCGAGCGCCCCGGGCAACGCGGCCGCGAGGCCCGCGACGCCGACGTAGACCTTCGTCCCCGCGGCGAGCGTGCGCGCCACGAACCGGCCCAGCTCGTCGAGGTTGCGGTGCGCGCTGCACACCGACACCGACGCGGACACGCCGACCGCGGCGAGGGTGTCCACCATCCCGGCGCCGTGGACGGCGTCGAGGTCGCTGGCGCTGCCGAGGACGATCTGCACGAGGGCCATGGCGTCTCCGTGGGACGGGGTCGCCGCGACTCTACCGGAGCCCTCCGTCAGCCCGTGGACCGTGGCGGTCGCGCGGGGGGGACCGCGAGGCCCGGCGGCCGCCGGGCCTCGCGTCCCCTCGCCGGAGGACCGGGCCCGAGGTCCCGCCGCGGGCCGGGACCGACGCGACGGGCGCGCGCTCGGCGGGCCTCACGTCGCGCGGCGGACGCCGTCGCGCGCGACCGTCGAGACGAGGTGCGCGAGGTCCGCGAGGCGCGTCGTCAGCCGGTGGTCGCCGTCGCCGAGGAGGTGGAGGTCGATGGGCCGGTGCGGGCAGGCGTCGACGAAGTCGGCGCTGACGCGCCACGGCACGCGTTCGTCGCGCGCCCCGTGCACGATCAGCGTGTCGGTCGCGTAGCGGGCCGCGAGCCGCGCGTCGGAGCGCGCGGCCGCGTCCACCACGAGGTCGTGGCGCAGCGGGACCGTCATCCACGCGTTGCGGTAGGTGAGGCGGCCCGTGCGGGCCCACGCCGCGGCGGCCTCCGGGCCGAGGTCGGCGAGGAACCGCTCGACGAACCCGAACGCGGGCGCGACGAGCACGGCCGCGCGCGCGCGGCCCGGCCGCTCGACGGTCCACCACGCGGTCGCGAGCCCGCCGAGGCTCGAGCCGACGGCGACGAGGTCGGCGCCGCG
>JAEUHO010000177.1 GCA_016795345.1 Planctomycetia bacterium
GCGCCCTCGGGCCCGCGCGGCTCGCCGAGGTCGCGGCGGGCCTCGGGGCCGACGTGCCGGTCCGCCTCGCCGGCGGCGGCGCCACCGGCACGGGCCGCGGCGAGGTGCTCGCGCCGCTCCCCGACGCGCCGCCCGTGACCCTCGTGCTCGTGCTCCCGCCCTTCGGCACGGAGACGGGCAAGGTCTACGCGCGCGCGGCCGAGCGCGTGCGCCGCGCGCCCGCGGGCGGGCTCGAGGCCGCCGTGGCGGCCCGCGCGTCGGGCGACCCCGCGCGCCTGCGCGACGCGCACCACAACGACCTCGCGGAGGCCGCGATCCGCGCCTACCCCGAGCTGCTCCGCTTCACCGCGTGCGTCGAACGCGCCCTCGGCCGCCCGCCGTGCCTCACGGGCAGCGGCAGCACGCTCTTCGACGTCCCCGACCGCGGCGAGGCCGACGACGTCGTCGCGCGCCTCGCGGACCTCCCGGGCCGGCGCGAGGTCGTCGTCACGGGCTGACGTTGCGCGGCGCCCCGCCGCCGGGGACGATGCCGCGATGGCCCGTCGCGCCCGCTCCGTCGCGTCGCTGCTCCTCGCCGCGTCGGTCGCCGCGTCGGCGCTCCTCGGCCTCGCGACGCGACCCCGTCCGGGGTACGCGAGGCCCGCCGCGGACCGGCCGCCGTGGGCGGCCGACGCCGAGGCGCTGCTCGAGGGCGTCGGGGAGATCGCCGCGCCGGGCGCGCTGCCGGGCACGCTCGCGGTGTTCGGCGACGACGCGTTCCCCGTGCTCCTCGGCGGCGCGGGGGGCAAGCTGCGCGTCCCGATCGCGGGCGCCGCCACCCTCGGCAAGGGCCGCGTGGTCGCGCTCGCGCACGGCGCCTTCCTCGGGGCCGGCGCGGCGAAGGTCGCCGACACCGGGCGGTTCCTCGCGAACGCCGTGCGGTTCGTCGCGGGCGCCGCGCGGACCCCGCGCGTCGGGGTCGCCGCCACCGACCTCGCGCCGGTCCTCGTCGCGCGCGGCTTCGCGGCCGTCGAGGTGCCCGCCGCCGCGCTCGCGGGCCGGCTCGACGCGCTCGACGTCGTCGTGCTCGGCGAGGGCAGCCCGCCCGACGCGCTCCGCGAGGCCCTCGAGGCGTTCGTGCGCCGCGGCGGCGGCCTCGTGACGGGGCTGTGCCCGTGGGGCTGGAAACAGGTGACGGGCGCGCCCGACCTCGCGGGGAACGGCCTGCAGCGGCTCCTCGCGCCCGCGGGCCTCGCGTTCACGGAGGCCACGGCCGAGACGACGGGCCCCAAGGGCTACGTCGTCGCGGGGCCGCCGGGCCGCGCGTTCCACGCCGCGCGCGCGGTGGACCTCCTGGCCGCGACGGCGGGCGCGAAGGCGAAGGGCCTCGACCTCGCCCTGGCCTCGCGCGTCGCGCAGGAGGCCGTCGCCGTGCTGCCGCCCGGCGAGAAGCGGCTGCGGGCCCGCGTGCGCGCGCTCGCGCGCGACCGCGCGGCGCACCTCGTCCCGACCGCGCGCGAGCCCCTCGACGCCGACCGGCCCCTCGACCGCTTCCTGCTCGCGGTCGCCGTCGCGGACCTCGCGACCGCCGCGCCGGGCGACGTCGCGGCGCACCCCGCCGCCGCCGCGTTCACCGGCGTCCCGCCGCCGGGCGCGCGCGCGACGTCGCGGGCCGTCGCCCTCGACCTCGCGGTGCCCGGCTGGCACTCGACCGGGCTCCACGCCGTGCCGGGCCGGCCCGTGACGGTGCGCGTGCCGGTGACGACCGACGGGGGCGTGGCCGGCCTCGCGGTCCGCATCGGGGCCCACGCCGACACGTTGTGGCACCTGCCGTCGTGGCCCCGCGTGCCGGCGATCACGCTCGAGACCCCGCTCTCCGGCGCGACGACGACCGTGGCGTCGGCGTTCGGCGGGCTCGTCTACCTGGTCGTCCCGCCCGGGCGGACGGGCCTCGCGTCCGTGACGGTGGACGGCGCCGTGGAGAGCCCCGCGTACGTGCTCGACGCGACGACGAAGGCGCAGTGGGCCGAGGCGCGCCGCGCGCCGGGCCCGTGGGCCGAGCTCTCGACGTCGAAGCTCGTGCTGACGGTGCCGTCGGAGGTCGTGCGCGGCCTCGACGACCCGGCGCCGCTCCTCCGCTTCTGGGACCGCGTCCTCGACGCCGACGCCGACCTCGCGGGGATCCCGCGCGCGCGCCCGCGCCCGGAGCGGATCGTGGCCGACGTCGAGATCTCGGCCGGGTACATGCACTCGGGGTACCCGATCATGACGCACCTCGACGCGGCGCCGCGGATGGTCGACGTCGGGCTGCTCGCGACGAAGGGCGACTGGGGGCTCTTCCACGAGCTCGGCCACAACCACCAGGCGCCCGAGTGGACGTTCGAGGGCACGGGCGAGGTCACGTGCAACCTCTTCGCGTTGTACGTGCTCGAGACCGTCTGCGGCTTCCGCGGGATCGGGGGCCACGACGCGCTCGCCGAGCGCGGGGCGAAGGCGGCGGCGCACGTCGCGGCCGGCGCGCCGTTCGCCGCGTGGAAGGCCGACCCGTTCCTCGCGCTCGCGACGTACGTGCACCTGATCGAGGGGTTCGGCTGGGCGCCGTTCCGCGAGGTCTTCGCGGCGTACCGCGCGCTGCCCGACGCCGAGCGGCCGAAGGACGACGCGGCGAAGCGCGACGCGTGGATGGTGCGGTTCGCGCGGGCCGTGGGCCGCGACCTCGGCCCGTTCTTCGTCGCGTGGGGCGTCCCGACGTCGGAGGCCGCGCGCGCGTCGATCCGCGACCTGCCGGCGTGGATGCCGCCCGGCTTCCCGCCGCGGGGCGCGAAGTGACGGGGCGCGCGCCATGAGCCGCGTCCTCGTGGTGGGGGCCGTCGCGCCGTCGCCGCGCGCGCTCGCGCTCGCCGACCTCGTCGAGCTGCGCCTCGACCTCGGCGCGGAGGTCCACGCCGCCGCGGTGCGCGCCGCGGGCGCGCGGTGCCTCG
>JAEUHO010000181.1 GCA_016795345.1 Planctomycetia bacterium
GCGCCCTCGCGTTGCCCGCGCGGCCGCCGGCCGAGCACCGCGGCGCCGGCACCGACGACGCGGCCCTTGCGGCGTGGGCCGAGGCCGGCAACGGGCGCCGCCTCGCCCCCGGCGAGCGGCCCCCGGTGCGCCGCACGCGCGAGCGGTGGCCCCTCGCGCCCTTCCTGGGCCTCGCGGCCGTCGTAGGGTTTGTGCTCGAGCGCGCCCTCGTCGCGGCGCGTCGGAGCCCGCCGTCGTGAGCCTCGCCCCGCGCCGTCCGTCGGGCCTCGCGTCGCGCGGCGCCGTGTGCGGGGCGCTCGTCGTCGCGATCGTGGCCGGCGCGACCGCGTGCGAGGGCGGCCGCTCGCGCCGCCCGACGCCGCGCACCGAACCGCCGCCCGCGCCGCCCGACGCGCCGGCGGACCGCCCGTTCGACGAGGGCTCGAAGGCGACGCGCGAACGCGTGGACGCGGCGATCGCCGCGCTGTCCCGGGTGGACGGCTCCGCGTTCGCGGACGTCGTGCGCGTGCTCGTCGCCGCCGGCGACGCGTCGGTGCCGCCGCTGCTCGAGACGCTCGCGTCGGGCGAACCGCGCGCGCGGGCGCGGGCGGCCTACGTGCTCGGGTTCCTGCAGGACCGCCGCACGCTCCCCGCGCTCGCGGCGGCCGCCGCCGACGACCCGGACGCGACCGTGCGCAGCGACGCCGGCGCGTCGTTGCTCGAGCTGGGCGACCCGCGCGGCTTCGCGCCCCTCGTCGACGCCCTCGACGACCCGGACGCGCGCCGCCGCGTCCGCGCCATCGATGCGCTGGCCGCGGCGACGGGCGGCACGCGGCTCGGGTACGAACCCGACGGGCCGCCCGCCGAACGCGCGGCCGCGGTCGTGCGCTGGCGCGACTTCCTCGCGCGCAAACGCGCCGAGCTGGAGGAGGGCGACGCCGTGCCGTCCGACGTGCCCGCGCCCGACGAGATGCCGCCGACCGACGAGGTGCCCGCGCCGGCCATGGGCGACGCGCCGACCGGCGGCTCGCGACCGACGCGCGACGGCCGCGACCAGCGTCCGAAGCGCCCCTGAACGGCCGCGAAGGCGCCGCAGGCGCCTCCCGGGTCGCCCGCGACCGGCGACGTCCGCTCGCGCCCGCGCGCGTGGCCGGGGCCGCGCCCCGCGGCCGGCGTCAGGGCTTCAGCCGGCGGCGCAGCGGGGCCCAGCGGGGGTCCTTCCGCAGCACGTGCAGGTCCGGGTCCTCGTCGAGGTGCGTGCCGTCGTCGAAGCCGAGGTCGAGGGCCTTTCCGAGCTCGACGAACGCCTCGTCGGGGCGCTTGAGCAGCGCGTACGAGCACGCGAGGTCGTACCGGAAGTCGGCGCGCTCGGGCGCGCGCGCGCAGAGCTCGCGGTCCACCTCGAGCGCCTCCGTGAGGCGGCCGGCGCCGGTGCAGGCGTAGGCGAGCGCGCGGAGCGCCTCGAGGTCGTCGGGGTGCGCGCGCGCGTGCTCGCGCGAGAGCGCCACCTCGAAGTCGAGGCCCAGCTCGTCGAGGGGGTCGGGCCGGCGGGACATGGCGCGCAGGGTGGCACGGCGTCCCCGACTCGGCAATCCACGGGCCCGGCGCTCCGGCGCGTAGGATCATGGGCGCATGTCGGTCCCCGCCCCCGGATCCCCGCCGCGGTCGCGAGCGCCCGGGCCTCGCGTCCCCGCGGGCCGGTGGCCGCTCGTGGGGGGGCCCCGCCGCGGCGGCCGCTTCGCCGGGGGCGTCGGTCGGCCCCGCGCCCGGGGGTGGGTGGGGTGGGCGGTCGTCGCCGTGGGCCTCGTCGCCGCCGGCGGCTGCAGCGCGCGGCCGACCGAGCGCACCCGCCGGCCCGTCGAGGCGCCGATCGACCTCGCCGACCCGGTGGCGCGCGGCGACGTCGCGTTGCGCGAGGGCCGCACCGACGACGCGGTCGCGGCGTACGAGGAGGCGATCGCGCGCGACCGCGCCGCCGTGCGGCCGCACCTGAGGCTCGTCGCCGCGTGGTCGGCGGCCGGCCGACGGAGCGTGGCGCGCGACCGGTACGCGCGGGCCGTCGCCGCGCCGGGGGCGACGGAGGCCGAACGCGTGATGGCCGCGCGGCTCGCGACCGACGGCTCGCCGCCCGCGGTGCGCGCCGTCTACGTGGAGGCCGCGAAGGCCGCGCCGGACAACGCCTGGTGGCGGCTCGCGCTCGCCGAGATCGACCTCGCGTCGGCCGACGGCTGGATCCGCAAGCAGGCGAAGGCCCGCTCCGACGGCGACCGCCCGGGCGCGATCGAGGCCGAGGCGACGGCGCGGCGCGCGCTCGAGCGCGCCCAGTCCGCGGTCGAGAACGCGGCGGTGCGCGCCCCGGACCTGCCGGAGGTCGCGCTCTACCGCGGGCTCGTGCGGTCGCTCGAGAGCGAGCTGCAGACGACGGCGTCGGCGCGCGCGGCCGCGCAGCGTGCCG
>JAEUHO010000242.1 GCA_016795345.1 Planctomycetia bacterium
ACGCCCGTCCCGCCACACACGGCCCGTCACGACCGCGGTCCCCTCCGTGCGTCGGGCCGCCGCCGACGGTGCCGCAGCCCCCGCCAACGCGGGCCCGTCCGCGTCGCGCGTTGCGGCCGAACCGACGCCGCGGTCGTCGTCGGCGCGCGTCGCTCCTGCGAGCGAACGGGCCTCGCGGTCCCGCGTCGCGGGATCGCGATCCCCGGAACCGCGGTCGCCCCACGGGACCGCGAGGCCCGCTGCGATTCCGCCCGCCACCAGCAGCACCGCGAAGGAGAGGACGGCGATCCGGGTTCCGCCAACGCGAGGCCCGTTCGCCGCCGGGCCCGAGTGTGTGCGCGCGGACGCGGACGCGGGCGCGGCCGACGTCGCTGTCGATGACGCCGACGGCGCGGGTGCGACGTCGTCGCCGTCGAGCGCGAGGAGGAGCGCGGCGCCCCACGCGCGGCGGTCGCCGCCGTACGCGGCGTCGAGCCGCGCGCGCAGGAGCTCGAGGCCGCGGCGCAGGCGGCTGCGCGCGGTGTCGAGGGGCACGCCGAGGCGGCGCGCGACGTCGCGCGGCGGGAGGTCGTCGTGGTAGCGCAGCACGAGCGCGTCACGGTGGATCGGGTCGAGGGCGAGCAGCGCATCCACGAGCCGGCGGCGGACCTCCTCGCGGACGACGAGGTCGGCGGTCGACGGCGTGGCCTCGGGGCGGGCCGCGACCTGCTCGCGGCGCGCGACGCGCGCGTCGCGGCGGCGTACGTCGGCGCTGCGGCGGCGGACGACCGCCGCGAGCCAGGCGCGCAGCGAGCCGTCGCGGGGCCCGCGACCGGCGGCGGCCCAGAGCGTCTCGGTGACGACGTCGTCGACGCGGTCGTCGCGACCGAGCGCGCCGCGCGCGAGCCCGCGGACGAACCCCTCGTGGGCGAGGACGTCGGCGAGGGTCAGCGGGGCGGCGTCCATGGGACCTCGGCGGGCGCCGCACGAGCGCCCACGGAAGGATCGTCGCCGCCCGCGAATCCGGTGACGCGCGCCCGACGGACCGGGAGGCCCGGTCCCGGCCGCGGACCGTCTGGGGGCGGAGGGCGCGGGTGTCCCCCGTGCGCCACCGCGGGGCCCGTGCGCGACCGCGGGGCCCGTGCGAGGATCGGGGGATGCGAACGAGGAAGCGGACGCCGGACAGGCTCGAGACGGGCCTGCGCCTCGGATGCGGCGGGTTGTTCGGGCTGCTGCTCGGCGTCGTGGCGCTCGGCCGGTTCGCGTTCCGGGTCGGGGTCCCGACGCTCGCGTACGTGGGCATCCCGGTGCTGGTGGTCGTCTGCGCGCTCGCGGCGTGGCGCCTCGGCGACGACTTCTATCACCGCTGGTCGGACGGCGAGTTCATGCTCCCGACGCGGTGGACCCTGACGGCGCTCGGCGCGGCGCTGCTGGCGCTCGTCCTATGGATGTGGTGGCGCAACGGCGGGTCCTGACCGCCCTCGGCCGCGACGGCCTCGCGCGGCGATCGGCGACGAACGGCCACCGGGCCTCGCGGTCCTGGGAGGGGGATGCGGTCGCCGAGGGGGCGTGGCGACCGGGTCGAGGGGCGGACCGAGGACGGGGGCGAACTCGGCGGACGTGGGGTCGCGCGGTATGCGCCGAGCGATAGGATGCCTCCATGGACTCGACGGGCGGGACGCCGGCGATCGCGGACGCCACGGCCGCGGACGAGGTGCGGGCGAAGGTGGCCGCTCGGATGGCGATGGCACGCGAGGCCCGGCGGCTCGCGGAGGACGTGCGTCCGCGGTGGGCGGCGATCGTGGCGGGGATGTACGTCGCGGTCGCGCTGGGGGCGGTGGCCGTGGGCCTGACGAGGGACCGCGACTTCGGCGGGTCCACGTCCGTCGCGATCGCGGTCTACGCCACGGCGCTGGCCGCGGGCGCGTGGCGGCTGCGGGTGGGCCGCGACCGCGACCCGCGGGCGTTCCCGCCGTTGTCGGGCGCGTTCGCGCACGCGCTCATCGGATTGTGGGGCGTCGAGGCGATCCTCCTCTTGCCGCTCGACGGCTGCCACGGTTGGGCGACGGTGTTCGTGTTGTTGTCGTTCGCCGCGATGCTGTTCGGCACGGTCCCTTTGCTGTTCACGGCGATGTGCACGCGGCGCGGCGGCTTGTTGTTGGCCGCGTCGCTCCTGGGCCCGCTGTTGCTGCAGATCACCTCCCGCTAGATCCCCGGGACGGTCTACAGGTTCTGACGTCCGCGTCGCGCGACGGACGTCGTCGTGCAGTGGGACCCGGACTGGGGGCCGCGCCATCAGCGGCAGCCGTGGCGCGCGATCCAGGTCGGGCTGCGGCCCGGCGCGGTGCCGGGCTATCTGTCGGCGATCCGCGCGGTGATCGACTTCACCCCCGAGGTCGTGCGCGGCCGCGAAGCGGTCGCCGCGGGCGCCGACCCGCTCGTGGCCGACGCCGACGTGCTCGAACTGGCCGATGCGGAGTCCCGTGGCCGGCTGGGACTGTGACTCGGGGGAGCAAGGGAGCGCGACCGCGCGACGCGGGATCGCCCCCCATCACCGCCGATCGCGTCCCTCGAGCGTGCGATCGACGAGCCCCTCCGAGAAGTGCGTCGGTTTCCCGGACGGCGGCGACCGCATCTCGAACGTGCACGCGCGGCAGAGGAACCAGGTCCGCCACTCGTCCGGGAACGGGTGGGTGAACCGGACGGCGACGGTCACGTGACCGCAATCGGGGCACGGGAGGTCGGACAGGCGGCCGTCCTCTGCCGCTTGCAGCAGCTCGACACGCTGCGGGAGATCGGCCGGCGAGGTCACGAGGTCGCCCCACGAGGCACGGCGGCGCGTGACCACCACGCGGCGGGGCCGGCGCCCTTGAGTATACGTCGCCGCTTCGCGCGCCGTCGCGCATGCCGTGGATTCGGACCCCGCGCGTTGTCCTCCGATCTCGGGCAGCATGGCGGGCCGGTACGGCCCGATCATGGCACCCCCCGCTCCCGCATCCCGCCCTTCTCGACTCCCGCGCTGGGTGTGGGCGGTCCTGTGCGTGCTCGTCGTCGCGGCGAGCCTGGTGTGGGCCACCGAGCCGCTCCGTCGCCGCGCGATCGTCTTCGAGGCGCCGATCCGACTCGAGGCGGGGCGAGCGGCCACCGGCCGCTTCACGCCGAACCATGAGGGGTACTACGCGATCGAGGTCCGGTTCCAGGCGGCGCCGCCGGTGCCGGGGGGCGGGCCGTCCTCCGAGGGCGATGCGGCACCGGATGCCTTGGGCGACTTGATCCGCGAGTTCTGGTCGCGACGCGACGGCCCTCCGGGCCTCGCGGCCTCGTACGTGATCCGGAGGCCGCACGCGCCGGCGATAAGCGGCGCGACGGGGAAGGGCTTCTCCGGAAGCGACGGGAATCGAGGGGGAGGGGCCTCCGCTTGACTCCGGGGACTTCGTGTTAGTGTATTGTTTGCACTCACTGGAGTCCCGCCCCAATGCCGGCCCCCCTTCCCCGTGACGACTCCCTCCCGTCGGATCTCCCC
>JAEUHO010000256.1 GCA_016795345.1 Planctomycetia bacterium
ACAAAGGGGTCGTAGCCCTTCGTTCCACGTTCGACAGCGAGACAACGGGGTCGTAGCCCTTTGTTCCACGTTCGACGCCGAACCAACGGGGTCGTAGCCCTTCGTTTCGCCGTCGACAGCGAAACAACGGGGTCGTAGCCCAATGCCAGTGACTTAGGGCGCGTGGGAGTGCAGGGGGCCCAGCCCTCGGCCGACTGAGGAGGTTGCTGAAACACCGCAACCGACCCGCAGAGAGGGCCCCTGCATGCCTGGCTTCGGTACCGAACCCGCTCAACTTGAGCGCTTCGCCTCGACGTTCACCCTGGAGATGGCGGAGCCCTTCCTCCCCTCCAAGCTTGTCGCGGAGGTCGTTCAGGAGCGCGGTCGGCAGGGGGAGCGGCGCCGTTCCCTGCCGGCCGAACTGGTGGCCTGGCTGGTCGTGGCCGCCGGCCTGTGGCGGGCGGAAGGGTTGAGCAACGTGCTCGCCGCGATGGGGCGAGGCCTGTTCGCGGGACTGCGTTGGGCCGTTCGGGGCGGACAGCCCCCGGGTTCTGGCGCCATCACGCGAGCGCGGGCGCGGCTGGGGGTTCGGCCGATGTTCCGCCTCCTGCGGCGCATGGCCGAGAACTGGTTCGCCCGGCATGGAGAGGCCCTGCGGTGGCGCGGCATGGCCTTGGTCGCGCTCGACGGCACGGCCCTGCGGATGCCCGACTCGCCGCGCAACCGCGCCTACTTCGGCACGCACCGCAGCGGCCCCAAGGGCAAGCCCTCGGCCTACCCCTTCGCCAACATCGTTGTCGCGCTCTGTGCCATCAGCCACGTCGTGCTGGCCGGTGCCGTGGGCCGGTCGCACACCAGCGAATGGACCCTGGTGCGTCGACTTCTGGGGAAACTGCCCAAACGCTGCCTATTGCTCATGGATCGCGGGTTCCTGGGATGCGCCTGGCTCCAGGAGGTCACGCGAGAGGGCCACGACTTCGTCGTTCGCTTCCGGCGCGGGCGCAAGCTCCATGACGTACGCCAGATCGGACCGGGCGAAGCACTCGCCCGGATCCACCTCAGCTCGAAGCAACGCAAGGAGCGACCCGATCTCGCCCACACCCTCGAGGTACGAGTGATCACCTACCAGCGGCCGGGCTTTCCCCCCGTGACGCTGCTCACGAGCCTGAAGGACCCGCTGGCCTTCACGGCCGAGGAGATCGTGGCCCGGTACCGGGACCGATGGGAGATCGAGTTGACGTTCGACGAGGTCAAGACGCACCTCCTGGTCGGCGACGTCTCCCTGCGGTCCAAGAGCCCGCGGTTGGTGTGGCAGGAGATCGCCGGCGTGCTCATCGCCCACAACCTCGTGCGCATGCACATGGGGGCTGCCGCTGCCAAGGAGAGCATCGCGCCCCACCGCCTGAGCTACACCGACTCCCTCGTCCGGCTGCGCGACCTGCAGCGCCGCATGGCGGACGCCCCGGCACGAAGGCTCCCCGGGCTCGTGGCCGACGCCCACGCCGACATCGCCACGCGCGTCCTGCCACCCCGAAGGACCAGATGCTACCCCCGGGTCGTCAAGGCGAACCCGTGCCGCTACCCGATCCGGAGACGCGGTCGTGCCGCTTAAGTCACCGGCATTGGGGTCGTAGCCCTTTGTTCCGGATTGGCCCGGGGGAAGGGGTTGCGTAGGCTCTCCGCATGGACGCCCCCGGACTCCCGCATCTCCACGGCAAGGTCGCCCTCGTCACCGGCAGCAGCCGCGGCATCGGCGCCGCGATCGGCAAGGCCCTCGTCGCCGCCGGCGCCGACCTCGCGGTCCACGGCCGCCAGTCCGCCGGGTCGAGCGTCGAAGGCGCCGGCGAGCTGGTCGCGTACGCCCGCGCCGCCGGCCGCCGCGCCGAGGCCTTCCAGGGCGACATCGCCGTCCGCACCGAGGTCGAGGCCCTCCTGGCGAAGGTCGTCGAGACCTTCGGCCGCCTCGACGTCCTCGTCCTCAACGCCGCCCGCGCCCCGTTCAAGCCCACCGAGCGCCTCCTCGAGCGCGACCTCCGCCAGCTCCTCGACGTCAACATCCTCGGCAACGTCTTCTGCGCGCAGAAGGCCCTCCCCCACCTCGCGAAGCAGGGCGGCTCGATCGTCTTCCTCTCCTCCCTCGGCTCCCGCTTCATGAACCCCTCCTACCCGCTCGGCCCGATGAAGGCCGCGATGGAGGCCTTCACCCGCCAGTGGGCCGAGGAGTGGGGCCCGAAGGGCGTCCTCGTCAACGCGGTCTGCGCCGGCCTCGTCAAGACCGACGCCTTCCTCACCCTCCGCCAGATCTGGCCCGAGGTCGCGACGCTCCCCGACGAGCTCTTCGTCACCCCCGAGGAAGTCGCCGACGTCGTCACCTTCCTCACGAGCCCCGCCGCCCGCGCGATCCGCGGTCAGACCCTCGTCGTCGACCGCGGCCTCTCGAACCGCGTCCTCCGCGGCCCCGCGTCCTGACGCGAGCCCGCGCGGCCCGTTCCTCCCTCGCCCCGCCTTCCCCGCCGCATCCCCCCTTCGGGACCGCGAGGCCCGGTCGCCGTCGACCCCGCGTCGTCCGGCCCCCAACGTTTTCCGGACCCCCGCGCTACCCTGACGTCGCTGCCTCCGCGCGAGGATCCGCCATGGGCTTCTTCGGACGTCTCTTCGGCCGCCCCGACCCCCGCCCGGCCTCCCCGCGCGCCGGACGCGCCCCGAGAGCGCGCGCGCCGAGCGCCCCGCGTCCGCCGCAGCAGGCCGTGCTCGTGGTCCTCGACGGCACCGGGTTGCCGGACGACGTCTACGAGACCTGCGACACCTCGACGCTCGGCGAGCGTCTGAACGAGGTCGTGCGACGCGACGGCCTCGGCGAGTACGACGGCGACGAGACGGGTCCGACCGAGACGACCTTGTTCCTCTACGGTCCGGACGCCGAGCGCCTCTTCGCGGGCATCGAGCCGACGCTCCGCGCGTACCCGCTCTGCCAGCACGCCCGCGTGGTGATCCGCCACGGCCCGCCGGGCGCCCCCGAGCGCGAGGTCCGTCTCGGACGCACGGAGTGATCCGCCGGGCCGCGGCGGCGGCGGTGGAGGACGCAGCGCCGCCCCCCGAACGGGCCTCGCGTCCCTCCCCCCGGTGACTGCGACCCCCGCGGAGCGGTGAAGCGGCCGAGGAGGCGGTTCCCCCGACGTGCCCGGGCGGCCCCCGGCACATCGCGCGGGCGGCGCCGGGAGGCCCGTACCGATCGTGGAGGGGCGCCCCCCGGGCGGTAGACTCCGGCGCTCGCCGTCCGCCGTCCTGCGAACGCCTGGGAGTGCCATGGGCAACGCGCTCGTCACCGCCGCCAAGATCGAGGAGGAGGTCCAGAAGGCCCTCGCCAAGTCGCTCCGCAAGGAGCCCTCGGCCATCCGGATGGACGCCTCGGTCATGGACGACCTCGGGGGCACGTCCCTCGACTTCCTCGACATGACGTTCCGCCTGGAGCAGGCGTTCGGCATCCGGCTGGCCCACACGACGATCCTCGACCACATCGAGGAGACGTTCGGCGAGGGGAAGGCGATCGACTCGAGCGGCGCTCTGACGAAGGACGCCGTCGCGGTCCTCGCGGCGCGGCTCGGGAACCCGGCCGGCCTCGAGGTCGGGATGTTCTCGGACGAAGTCGCGAAGTTCGTGACGCCGAACACGCTGGCGCAGGGGGTCCGCGAGGCCCTGGCGTCGCTGCCGGCGAAGTGCACGCACTGCGGCGCCGAGAAGTGGGAGAGCCCCGACGGCGCGAAGGTGAAGTGCGGCGGGTGCGGCAAGGAAGCCGCGTACACCGACGGCGACACGCTCGCCAAGGCCTGGCTGACGCAGTTCGCGAAGGAGAAGGGGCTGTTTGGCTAGGCAGGCGCGCCCCGCCGACCAGCGCGTCGTCGTGACGGGCTGGGGGATGGTGACGCCGATGGGCGGCACCGTCGAGGCGACGTGGGCCGGGTGCGTCGAGGGACGGTCCGCGGTCCGCGAGTTCGCCCACTGGGACAGCCGCGGGCTGCCGTGCCGCATCGGCGGCGAGGTGGACGACGCGGTCCTGCCGCCCGACGACCTCGGGCTCGTCGCGCCGGCCACGCGCCCCCACCGGCTGCTGCTCGCCGCGGGCCGGCAGGCCGCCGCGGGCGCGGACCTCGCGTCGGTCGCGCGGCGGGACCGGATCGCGGTGATCGTCGGCGGGCACGCGGGGTGCCCCGCGCCCACCGACATCGAGCGCACGGTCCGCCACGTGGACGAGGCCGGGCGCATCGACGTCGCGGGCCTCGCGGCGGAGCCGGGGTACGTGGACCGCAACTTCCACCTGCGGCGCTGCGACCACGCGCCCGCGGTGCTCGCGCACGACCTCGACGCGCGCGGCGGCGTGACGGCGATCGTGTCGGCGTGCGCGGCGAGCGCGCAGGCGATCGGCGAGGCGACGCGCGCGCTGCGGGACGGCCGGGCCGACGCCGTCGTGGCGGGCGGCGTCGACTCGCACGTGAACTTCGCGGGGTTCATCGGGTTCGTGCTGCTCGGCGCGCTCGTGAAGCGCTACCCGTCGCCCGAGAAGGCGTCGCGGCCGTTCGACCGGCGGCGCAGCGGGTTCGTGATGTCGGAGGGCGCGGCCGTCGTGGTGCTCGAGACGCTCGCGTCCGCGCGCGCGCGGGGCCGCCGCGTGCTCGGCGAGGTCCTCGGCTACGGCGACAGCGCCGACGGCTTCCGCATCACCGACGTGCACCCCGAGGGCGAGGGCGCGCGGCTCGCGATGACGCGCGCCATGGCCGACGCGGGCGTCACGCCCGACGAGGTCGAGTACGTGAACGCGCACGGCACCTCGACGCCGACGAACGACCCCGGCGAGACGCTCGCGATCAAGCGCGCGCTCGGCGAGGCCCGCGCGCGGCAGGTGCCGGTGTCGTCGAACAAGTCGATGCTCGGCCACACGATCGGCGCGGCGGGCGCCGTCGAGGCGATCATGACCTGGAAGGGCCTCGCCGAGGGGATCGTGCTCCCGACGATCAACTACGAGACCCCCGACCCGAAGTGCGACCTCGACTACGTGCCCAACACGGCCCGGCGGATGCCGCACCGCGTCGCGCTCTCGAACTCGTTCGGGTTCGGCGGCCAGAACGCGTGCCTCTGCCTCGGGGCCGCCCCCTCGGAGGGCTGACCCCGTGGCCGCCGTCGTCGCCACCGCGGCCGAGGCGGTCACGGGCCTCGGGCTCGGGCTCGCCGCGACGCTCGCCGCCTTGCGCTCCGGCCGCACCGCCGTCGCGCCGGAGGCCGGCCTCGAGGCGTTCGGCGTCGGCGCGGCGGCCCACGTGGTGCCGCTGCCGCCGACCCACGCGCCCGACGGCCCGACGCGCGTCGTCACGCCCCACGGCACGCTGCTCGAGCTGGTCGCGCGCGCGGCCCACGGCCAGGCCAACCTCGGCTCCGTGCCGCGCGAGGCCGTCGCGCTGATGATCGGCCTCGGCATGGTGGACAGCCCCGCGGCCGACCTCGAGGCCGCCGTCGCGGCGTCGCGCGGGGCCGACGGCGCGTTCGACCTCGCGCGCTTCTTCCAGGGCGGCTTCCGCGCGATCCACCCGCACTGGCCGCTGCGGATGCTCAACAACGTCGTCGTCGGGCAGCTCGCCGCCGACCTCGACGTGCGCGGCGACAACCTCGTGCTCGCCGCCGAGGCCGACGCCGGCGCGCGCGCGTTCCTCGAGGCCCGCGAGGCCCTCGACAGCGGCGCCGCGCTCGCGGCGATCGTCGCGGGCGTGTCGGAGACGTTCGGCCCCGCGGCCCTCCTCCGCGCGCAGCTGCGGGGCACGCCGGGCCTCGTGCTCGGCGAGGCCGCCGCGGCCGTCGTGCTCGAGAGCGAGGCGTCGGTGAAGGCTCGCGGCGTGATCCCCGTGGGCCGGCTCGTGGGCGGCGCGACGGGCTTCGAGCCGAGCGACCTCGGGCCGGGCCCCTCGGCGGACGCTCGGGTGCGCGTGGTACGCGAGGCCCTGGCGCAGGCGGGCCGCACCCCCGACGACGTGACGCTGCTCCTCGTCGAGGGCGACGCCGTGGACGAGGCCGACGCGCGGCGCGCGGTCTTCGGCCGCCGCACCGACCTCGCCGTCGTGGCGCCGTCCGTCGCGCTCGGCCACCTGACGTCGGGCGGGCCCGCGGTCGCGTCGGCGCTCGCGCTCGCGATGCTCTCGACGGGCGAGGCGCCCTCGACGGCTCGGGGGACCCCGCGCGCGCTGAAGCGCGGCGGCGTCGCCCTCGTGCTCGCGTCCGGCTCGGCGGGCGGCGCGGCGGCGCTCGTGTGGGAGGGCGTGCCGTGAGGTTCCTCCTCTTCGACCGCGTGACCGCGTTCGAGCCCGGCCGCCGCCTCGAGGCGGTGAAGTGCTTCTCCATGCAGGACGAGGCGCTCAAGGAGCACTTCCCCCGCCGTCCCCTCGTGCCGGGCTCGCTGGTGCTCGAGGCGATGCTGCAGACGACCGGCTTCATCGTCGTGCGCACGAGCGGCTACAAGGTGCTCCCGCTCTTCAGCATGCTCGAGGACTGCGTGCTGCCGCCGTCGCTGCCGCCGGGCACGCTGATGCACGTCACGGGCGAGCTGCTGTCGTCGAACCCCAAGGGCTCCATGGGCCGGTGCGAGGCCCGCGTGGACGGCGCGGTCGTCGCGTCGATCGGCCGCGTGCTCTTCGCGCACTTCCCGACCCCCGACGAAGCCGGCCTCCGCCGGATGTTCGGCGTGTACGGAGACCTGCCGTGACCCCGCGCGTCGTCGTCACGGGCCTCGGCATCGTCACGCCCTTCGGGTGCGACCTCGAGACGGTCTGGCGCGCGTGGCTCGCGGGCGAGCCCGCCGTCGCCCCGTCGCGCCGGTTCGCGGCCGAGAAGCCCCCGACGAAGTCCGTCGGCGAGGTCCCCGAGGCCGACGTCGAGGCCCTGCGCGCCGAGTTCGGCGCCGACGCCGCGACGACGGACCTGCGCACGCTGTACGGCGTCGCCGCCGCGCGCCGGGCCCTCGCGCACGCGGGCCTGCCCGCGGGCCCGCACGCGCGCGCGGGGGCCGTCGTCGCGTCGGGCCCGGGCGCGCACCGCCTCGAGGACTTCGTCCGCGCGGCGCGCCCCGACGGGAGCATCGACCTCGGTGCGTTCGCCCGCGACCCCTCGGCGGTCCACCCGGGCTCGCTCTGGCGCAGCCCCGCCGACCGCCCGGCGACCGAGGTCGCGCGGCGCTGCGGCCTGCGCGGCCCCGTGCACTGCGTGACGACGGCGTGCGCCGCGTCGCTGCAGGCCATCGGCTCCGCGGTGCGCGAGATCCGCGCGGGCCGGGCCGACTGGATGCTCGCCGGCGGCGCCGACGCCATGGTGGACCCCATGGGCCTCGTGTTCTTCGTGCTGCTCAACGCCGCGGCGACGGAGGCGGGCGCCCACGCCTGCCGGCCGTTCTCGCGCCGCCGCACGGGGATGGTGACCGGCGAGGGCGCGGGCCTCGCGGTCCTCGAGCGCGAGGACCACGCCAGGGCCCGGGGCGCGACGATCCTCTGCGAGGTCGCCGGCTACGGGTCGTCCCTCGACGCGTTCCGCGTGACCGCGCCGCACCCCGAGGGCCGCGGCGCGATCCAGGCGATGTCGCGCGCGCTCGCCGACGGCGCGACGTCGCCCGACGAGGTCGACCTCGTCTCCGCCCACGCGACGGGGACGAAGCTGAACGACCCCGCCGAGGCGAAGGCCGTCCGCGCGGTGTTCGGCGAGCGGGCCGACCGCGTCGCGGTCACGTCGGGCAAGTCCACCATGGGCCACCTGCTCGCGGCCGCCGGCGCCGTGGCGTTCGCCGGGGCGGTCCTCGCCGTCGCGCGCGACGAGGTCCCCCCCACCGCGAACCTGCGGCCCGAGGAGGTGGACCCGGCCTGCGCCCTCGACCACGTGACCGGCGCGCCGCGCCGCATGCCGGTCCGGGCGGCCCTGGTGAACGCGCTCGCGTTCGGCGGGCACAATGCCACGATCCTCCTGCGCAAGTACGCCGCGCCCGCGGCCGGAGCCGCCCCGTGAACCGCACCGACCTGAAGGACCGCGTCGCCGTCGTCACGGGCGGGGCCCGCGGCATCGGGGCCGCGATCTGCCGCCGGCTCGCCGCCGCCGGCGCGGTCGTCGTCGTCAACTACGCGAAGGGCGCGGCCGCGGCCGACGCGCTCGTGGCGGAGCTCGTCGCCGCGGGCGGCCGGGCCGAGGCGGTCGCCGCCGACGTGAGCAAGCCCGACGACGTCGAGCGCCTGTTCGCGGGCGTGCTCGAGCGCCACGGCCGGCTCGACGTGCTCGTGAACAACGCGGGCATCGTGAAGGACACGCTCCTCCTGACCATGCGGCCCGACGACTGGCGCCGCGTGATGGACGTGGACGTGGACGGCGTCTACCTCTGCACGAAGAAGGCCCTCGACACGATGTTCCGCGCGCGCAGCGGCCGCATCGTGAACCTCGCGTCGGTGTCCGGCATCCGCGGCGGGCGGGGCCAGACGAACTACGCGGCGGCGAAGGGCGCGGTGATCTCGTTCACGCGCGCGGTCGCCGTCGAGGTCGCGGACCGCGGGATCCAGGTGAACGCGGTGCTGCCGGGCTTCATCGAGACCGACATGACGGCCGCGGTGAAGCGGCGCGCGGGCGACCAGATCCTCGCGCGCATCCCCATGGGCCGCTACGGCACGCCCGACGACGTCGCGGGCCTCGTCCTGTTCCTGTGCGGCGACGACGCGGCCTACGTGACGGGCCAGGCGTTCGTCGTGGACGGGGGGATGTCGTGCACGTGACGCCCGCCGCCCGTCCCCCGCTCGCCGCCGGAGGTCTCCCGTGAGGTTCCTGCTCGTCGATCGCATCGAGGAGGTGGTGCCGGGCGCGCTCGTCCGCGGCTGGAAGGCCGTGGCCATGAGCGAGGACTACCTCGAGTGGCACTTCCCCGAC
The DNA here is from genome assembly GCA_016795345.1 of Planctomycetia bacterium. Taxonomy (GTDB): domain Bacteria; phylum Planctomycetota; class PLA2; order PLA2; family JAEUHO01; genus JAEUHO01. The sequence continues at coordinate 8,914 of JAEUHO010000256.1, forward strand.
CGCCCGATCCTGCCGGGCACGCTCGTGGCCGAGGCGTTCGCGCAGCTCGCGGGCTGGCACGAGGCCGTCGCGAGCGACTTCGCGCGCTGGGCCCTCGTCGACCGCGTGACGTCGGCGCGGTACTTCGGCTTCTCGGTGCCCGGCGACCGGCTCGAGCTGCGCCTCGAGGTGAAGGCGACCGACGACCCCGCGCGCCGCGCGTTCAGCGGCGAGGCGACGGCCGGCGGCGAGCGCCGCGCGCTCGTCGACTTCGAGGCCGTCGTGACGCCCCTCGAGGGGCTCGAGGACCCGGCCCGCATGCGGCGGACGTACGACGCGCTGCGCGGGGTCAAGCCCGCCCAGGACGTCCGGAGGACGCGGTCGTGAGCCCCGCCCGCGCGGTCGCGATCACGGGCCTCGACGTCGTCGCGTGGCCCGGCCACGGCGTGGACGCGGTGTGGGACGCGCTGGCCGCGGGCCGGCGGCCCGCGGGCGCGTCGGCCACGGTGCCCGAGCCGTGGCTGCGGCACCAGGTGCCCGCCGAGCTCGAGAGCCAGGCCAAGTTCCTGAACGGCGCCAGCCAGCTCGCGGCCCACGCGATCACGACGGCGGTCCTCGCCGCGCGCCTCGACGACGCCGGGCTGCCCGACGACCGCAAGGGCTTCTTCGCCGCCCAGGTCGATCCGACGGTGATCGACTTCGCGGCGTACCGGCCCGCGATGGCGGACGCGACGGACGGCTTCCGCCGCGCGCCCGACCTCGAGCAGCTCAACGCCGCGAGCGTGCGGAAGATGAACCCCTTCTACCTGCTCGAGACGCTGAACAACAACGCGTTCAGCCTCGTCTCGGCGTGGCACGGGCTGCGCGGCGCGAACACGTCGGTGTCGGGCTGGCGCACGCCGGGCCTCGCGGTCGTCGGGGCCGCCGCCCGCGCCGTGGCGCGCGGCGACGCGACGGCCGCGGTCGCGTACGGCGCCGGCCGCAACGGCGGGCCGGTCACCACGATGGAGCTCGCGCGGCTCGGTGTGCTCCCGGCCGGGACGGTCGGCGGCGACGCGGCGGGCGCGTTCGTCCTCGAGACGCTCGACGCCGCGACGGCGCGCGGGGCCTCGCCCGTCGCGATCGTGCGGGGCGCGGCCACGGGGTCGGCGGGCCGCGGGTCGCTCGCGGCGGCGGTGCGCGCGACCGCGGTGGCGGCCTGCGGCGAAGCGGGCCTCGCGGTCGACGCCGTGGGGTCGGTCCATGGCGACACGCAGGCGACGCTCGACGCGGTCGGCGCCGGCGACCGCGGCCGGCTCTGGCGGACGGCGCTCGGCGAGGCCGGGCCCGGCGGCGACGCCGCGGACCTCGTGCTCGCGGCGACCGCGGTCGCGCGGGGCCGCCGCCCGGACGGCACGCCGGCCGGCACGACGGCCCTCGTCGTGGCGGCGGGGTTCGACGGACAGGTCGCCGCGGTGCTCCTCGGCCGCGCCGGCTGACGGGCCCGAGGTGGCCGCCCGCTCCCCCCGCCGCGAACGCCTCCACCGGTGGGTGTACGGGGCGCTGAACGCGCTGGCGGTGGCGCCGCTACGCGTGCTGGCGCGGGTCCTGCCCGCGATGCCGGAGCGGGCCGCGCTCGGGCTGTCGGACGCGATCGCGTGGCTGATCTACGTGCTCGACCATCGCGGGCGGCGCGCGGGGCGCGCGAGCCTGCGGGCGGTGTTCGGCGACGGGCTGACGGACCGCGAGCGCCGCCGGATCCTGCGGGCGTCGTACCGGACGGCGATCCAGGCGGAGGTGCTGCTGTTCCACGTGCAACCCATGACGCCGGCGCGCTGGCGGCGGTACGTGCGCGTGCCGGACGACGTCGCGGCGCGCGCGGTCGCGTCGATGGCGCGGACGAAGTCGTTCGTGTTCGTGTCGGCGCACTTCGGGAACTGGGAGATGCTGCACGCGGGCCGGGGCGCGCTCCCGTTCGCGGTGCCGACGGACTACCTCGCGGAGACGACGGGGTGGCCCGCGGTGGACGCGTTCTTCCGCGAGCTGCGGACGCACGGCGGCGAGGGCGAGGCCGGGTTCCGCAAGGGCGGCGCGACGGCGCTGGCCTCGGGGCTGCGCAAGGGCCGCTCGGTCGGCTTCCTCACGGACCGCAACGTCCCGCGGCGGTACGGCGGGTTGTACGTGCCGTTCCTCGGGATCCCGGCGCGCACGACGCCGCTCGCGGCCAAGCTTGCGTTCTACAATCGTGCGCCGCTGATCGTGTTGCTGCTGATCCCGGAGGGCCGCGCGCGCTGGCGGTTCTGGGCGAGCGACGACTTGATGGAGCCGCGCACGGGCGACGAGGACGCGGACGTGCTGGCGGCGACGATGCGGATGAACGACGTGTTCAGCCGGGTGATCCGCGAGCACCCCGAGGCGTGGTGCTGGATGCTGAAGCGCTGGAAGAGCCGGCCCACGCCCGAGCTGGGCCCCTATCCCGCCTACAGCCTCCTCGACCCCGACTGACCCCGGCGACACCGAGACAACGGGGTCGTAGCCCTTCGTCTCGGTGTCGACAGCGAGACAACGGGGTCGTAGCCCTTCGTCTCGGTGTCGGATCCCGGGACGCGATATCGTGGGGAGGTGAAACCCGCGGAGATCCAAGGCCCGGACGCGCTCGCGATCCTCGAACGGCTCGCGCGGGACGGCGACGCCTGGGCCCGCTTCGCGTGGTCGAAACGGCTGCCGCTCGGCCCGGACGGCAAGCGCACCGCGGCCGCCCGACGCGCCCGACGCGGGGCCGCGCGCACGCTCCTCGCCGCGCAGCTCGCCCTCGTCGATGACGTGGCCTGGGAGCACCCGGGCCGTGCCCGACGCTTCGGCGCGCTCCTCCGCCGCGCGGCCCGCACGCGCCATCCCG
>JAEUHO010000274.1 GCA_016795345.1 Planctomycetia bacterium
CCCTCCGAGTCCCCCCCCGAAGCCCCCCGCGAAGACCCCGCCGCATGCCCCTCCAAGGCCCCGACCTGTACCGGCTCTTCGACCTGATGGTCGAGCAGAACGCCTCCGACCTGCACATCACCGTCGGCCGCCCGCCGGTGCTGCGCATCCGAGGTCACCTCCGGAACCTGACCATCCCCGCGCTCACCCGCGAGGAGACGACCGCGCTGGTGCGGGAGATCTGCCCGCCGGGCAAGTGGGACGAGTTCCAGCGCGTGTGGAGCGCCGACTTCGGCTACGCGTACGGCACGAAGGCCCGCTTCCGCGTCGCGATCTTCCGCAGCAAGGGGCAGGACTCGATGGTCTGCCGCCTGATCCCGACCAAGCTCCTGTCGTTCGCGCAGATCGGCCTGCCGGAGCGCGTGGTGCAGCTCCTCGACCGGCCCCGCGGCCTCGTCCTCGTCACCGGCCCGACCGGCTCGGGCAAGACGACGACGCTCGCGACGATGGTCAACCACATCAACGACAACCAAGACGTCCACATCATCACGATCGAGGACCCGATCGAGTACTTCCACGACCACAAGAAGTCGATCGTGACGCAGCGCGAGGTGGGGACCGACGTCCCCACGTTCGGCGAGGCGATCCGGCGCGCGCTGCGCGAGGACCCCGACGTCATCATGCTGGGCGAGATGCGCGACCTCGAGACGATCGCGACGGCGATCACGGCCGCCGAGACCGGCCACCTCGTGTTCGGCACGCTGCACACGACGGGCTCGGCCCGCACCGTGGACCGCATCATCGACCAGTTCCCGTCCGAGCAGCAGGAGCAGGTGCGCGTCCAGCTGTCGGTCGCCATCGTGGCGGTCATCAGCCAGGTGCTCATGCCCCGCGCCGACGGCAAGGGCGTGGTGGCCGGGTTCGAGGTCATGATCATGACCCCGGCCATCGAGAACCACATCCGCAAGAAGGAGACGTTCAAGGTCCCGAGCACGATCCAGACGAGCCGCAACCTCGGCATGTTCCTGCTCGACGACCACCTCTGGGAGCTCCACACGCAGGGCGTGATCGACCAGCCCACGCTCCTCGGCCACTGCCAGAACCCCCGCGCGATCCGCGAGAAGCTCGGCCTCTCGCCGGAGGCCTGACCCCTTGGCCGACACGTCCTACCGCTACACGCGCACGAAGAAGCTCCTGGGGCAGATCCTCAAGGAGATGAAGGCGTGCCACGAGGGCATGATCCAGGAGGCCCTCTCCGTCCAGAAGCGCGAGGGCGGGCAGCTGGGCCAGATCCTCGTGCGGCTGAAGCACATCCGCGAGGACCAGCTGATCGCGGCCCTCGGCAAGCAGGCCGGCTTCGAGACCGTGGACCTCGCCAAGGTCGTGTTCACGCCGGAGCTGATCGAGTCGATCGACGCCAGCACCGCGCGCATCTTCGGCGTCGTCCCGGTCCGCAAGGAGCCCGGCCGCCTGACGGTCGCCATCGCCAACCCCCAGCACTCGACGGTCCTCGACGACCTGCGGTTCCTGACGGGCGGCGAGGTGGTGGGGGTGCTCGCGCCCGAGGCCCAGGTGAAGGAGGTGGTCGAGCGCCACTTCGCCCAGACCGGCGGCGAGATGACCTCGCTGGTCCAGGAGGCGGCGCAGGCGGCCCCGCGGCCCACGGGCCGCGGCGGCAACGTGGACCTCGCCGACGCCGAGGCCATGGCGAACTCGGCGCCGGTCATCAAGCTCCTGCAGTACATCCTGTTCCAGGCCATCCGCGACCGCGCCGCCGACATCCACCTCGAGCCCTTCGAGCACGACTTCAAGATCCGCTACCGCGTGGACGGCGTGCTGTACGACCTCGAGGCGCCCCCGCCCCACCTCGCGCCCGCGCTGATCTCGCGCGTGAAGGTCATGAGCGGCCTCGACATCGCCGAGACCCGGCTCCCGCAGGACGGCCGCATCGAGCTCACCATCGGCGGCCGGTCCGTGGACCTCCGCGTGTCGACGCTCCCGACCATGTTCGGCGAGTCGTGCGTCATGCGCATCCTCGACCGGAGCGTGGTCGCGCTGGACCTCACCAACATCGGCCTGCGGGCCGAGGAGTCCGACGCGATCAAGCGGCTGCTGGCGCTGCCGCACGGCATCGTGCTCGTCACGGGGCCCACGGGCTCCGGCAAGACGACGACGCTCTACTCCTGCCTCAACACCGTCAACGACGTCGGGGTGAAGATCATCACCACCGAGGACCCGGTCGAGTACGAGCTCGACGGCGTCGTGCAGATCCAGGTGAACGAGGAGATCGGCGTCTCGTACGCCGCGTGCCTCCGCGCGATCCTGCGCCAGGACCCCGACATCATCCTGGTGGGCGAGATCCGCGACCTCGAGACGTCGTCCATCGCGGTCGAGGCGTCGCTGACCGGCCACCTGGTCTTCTCGACCCTCCACACCAACGACGCGCCCCTGGCCGTGACGCGCCTCCTCGACCTCGGCGTCGAGCCGTTCCTGCTCGCCGCCACGGTCGAGGCCATCGTCGCCCAGCGCCTCGTCCGCAAGGTGTGCACCGGCTGCCGCGTGACCTACGCGCCGTCCCCCGACGTCCTGGCCCAGCTCGACCTGAAGCAGGCCGACGTGGGCGACCGCCGCTTCGCCTACGGGCGCGGTTGCGCGACCTGCAACGGCACCGGCTACAAGGGCCGCATGGCGATCTTCGAGATCCTGCTGCTCTCGGAGTCGCTCCGCCAGATGATCATCGACAGCGCCTCGTCGGACGCGATCCGCGAGCAGGCCCGCCGCGAGGGCATGCGCACGCTGCGCGAGTCGGGCCTGCTGGCCATCTTCGACGGCCTCACCACCGTGGAAGAGGTGCTGCGCGAGACGAACACGGACTGAACGAGGAAGACCGATGCCGAAGATCCCCGCCGGAAGCTCCCCCGCCGCCAAGGGCCCGGGCCGAGGCGCGCCCGCGTCGGGCCCCGCGGTCGCGAAGGCGCAGAAGCCCGTCAAGGGCAAGGCGTCCGTCAAGGCGCTCACGCAGTTCACGACCCAGCTCTCGACCCTCCAGGACGCGGGCCTGCCCATCGTGCGCAGCCTGAAGATCCTCGAGGGCCAGATGGAGCGCGGCCCGTTCAAGTCCACCCTCGTCGAGGTGACCGAGGACGTCGAGTCGGGCTCCCCGCTCTCCGACGCGCTCGCCAAGCACCCGCAGAGCTTCGACGGCCTCTACACCAACATGGTGAAGGCCGGCGAGGCCGGCGGCGTGCTCGACGTGATCCTCTCGCGCCTGGCCGGCTTCATGGAGAAGGCCGACCGGCTGCGCAAGAAGGTCAAGGGCGCGATGATCTACCCGGCGGTGGTGCTCTTCGTCACCGTCTCGATCCTGCTGCTGATCATGATCTTCGTGGTGCCGAAGTTCGAGGAGGTCTTCAAGCAGATCCCCGGCCTCGGCGAGCTGCCCCAGATCACGCAGGTCCTGCAGGCGATCTCGAAGTTCCTCGTCGAGCGGTGGTACGTCGTCTTCGGCGGCATCTTCCTGCTGGTCGTGCTGTTCAACGTCTACAAGCGGAGCAAGAGCGGCCGCCGGGTGCTCGACCGCGTCCGGCTGCGGCTGCCCATCGTCGGCCGCCTCACGCGCAAGATCGTCGTCGCGCGCTTCAGCCGCACCCTCGGCACCCTCATCGCGTCCGGCGTGCCGATCCTCGAGGCCCTCACGATCTGCAAGAACACCGCGGGCAACGTGGTGCTCGAGGAGGCCCTCGAGAAGGTGCACGCGTCGGTGCGCGAGGGCGAGTCCATCGCCGAGCCGCTCGGCGAGTGCGGCATCTTCGACGACATCGTCGTGAACATGATCGACGTGGGCGAGGAGACCGGCGAGCTCGACAAGATGCTCATCAAGGTCGCCGACAACTACGACGAGGAGGTCGACGTCGAGGTGGACTCGCTGGTGAAGATCATCGAGCCCATCCTGATCCTCTTCATGGGCGGCGCGGTCTTCATCATCGTCCTCGGCCTCTTCCTCCCGCTGATGAAGCTCATCCAGGGCGTCGGCCAGGGCGTGAAGTAAGGGCCGGCGACGGACCGACCGACCCGGCCCCGGGCGAGGGCCCGGGAGGCGCGGCGCGAGGCATGCGCGGCGCGCGGGGGCTCGACCCGCGGGCGACGGGCGACGCCGCGAGGCGCCGCCCGCCGCCGTGCGTCGACGCGGAGTGGGACCGCACGGCCCGGGACCGCACGGCCCGGGCACTCGAAGCCACCGGGCCCGCGCCAGGGGGCGCCGGCCGCCGCGGCCGGCCGGGCCCCGCCGTCCCGTGGGCGGCCGCGGGCGCCGCCCGTCCGGGCGAGGGCCCGGGCGT
>JAEUHO010000289.1 GCA_016795345.1 Planctomycetia bacterium
GGCGGCCGACGGCGTCCGCGGGGCCGGCGAGGCGGCGGGCCTCGCGTCGGGGGCCGACGGCGGCGTCGCGGGCGGGGCGCGGGCCGCGGGCCGCGTCGTGGACGCCGCCGGGGCGCCCGTCGCCGGCGTGCGCGTGCGCCTCGTCCCCGACGACGCGCTCCTCGTCTACCTCGGCGTGCCGGCCGCCGGCCGGTGGTCCGAGCTCGAGACGACCACGGCCGCCGACGGCACGTACGGCTTCGAGGGGATCCGGCCGCGGGCGGGGTACGCCGTGTTGTTCGAGGCCCCGGGGCGGGCCCTGGCGGTGCGCAGCGGCGTCGCGTTCGTCGCCGGCGAGCGCGCGCGCCTCGACGACCTCGCGCTGGCGGACGGCGCCACGGTCCGCGGCGTCGTGCGCAGCGCGGACGGCGCGCCGATCGCGGGCGCGCGCGTGGGCGTCGCCCTGCGGCCGCCGAACCCGCTGCAGTTCGTCCTCGCCCGCGCGGACCGCCTGCCCTGGCGGCAGGCCCTCGTGACGACGGGCGCCGACGGCCGGTTCGAGGCCGCGCACGTGGCCGAGGGGCGGGCGGTGCTCGTGGCGGAGGCGCCGGGGCACGCGACGAAGGTCGTCGCCCTCGCCGTCCCCGCCACGGGCGCGATGGACGTCCCCGACGTCGTGCTGCCGGCGGCCGACGGCGTGGGCGGCACGGCGCTCCTCGCCGACGGCACGCCGGCCGCGGGCGCGCGCGTGCTCGTGACGCGCGACGGCGGGCTCGCCGGCTACGACGCCGACGTCGGCCCGGACGGCGCGTTCGCGATCGCGGCGGTGCCGCCGGGCGTCGGGCCGGTGTTCGCCTATCTCCCCGGGCTCGCGCCCGTGGTGACCCCGCCGGTCCGCACCGGCACCCTCGACGTCCGCGTGCGGTTCGGCGCGTCGGGACGCCTCGCGGGGCGCGTCGTCGGGCCCGACGGCGAGCCGGTGCCGCGGTTCCGCGTCGCCGTGCGGTCCGCGGAGGCCGAGACCGACCTCATGGGGCAGTTCGTGGAGAACGCGCTCGCCGCGGCCCTCGGGCCGGTCGAGGTGGTCGCGGCCGACGGACGCTTCGACCTCGGTCCGCTCGAGGCGCGCGACGTGGCCGTCGAGGTCGTCGCGGACGGGTACGTGAAGGCGACGGTCCCGAAGGCGACCGTCCCGCCCGGCGCGGCGTCGGCCCCGGTCGAGGTGCGGCTCGCGCGCGAGGCGACGGTGCGCGGTCGCGTCGTCGACGCCGAGGGCCGGCCCGTCGCGGACGCCTCGGTGTGCGTGCAACGCGGCGGCGTGGCGTGGGCCGCGCCCCGTCGCGCGACGAGCGGCGTCGCCGGCCTCGAGCTCCCGTCGCTCGACGCGCCCGTCGTGGAGGTGCGCACCGACGCCGACGGCGCGTTCGGCCTCGCGCCCGACGCGCCGGGCGCGGTCGCGTTGACCGTGCGCGCGCCGGGGTTCGCGGTCCACTTCCGCGCCGGGCTCGACGCGGCCGCGACGCGCGAGCCGCTCGTCGTGACGCTCGCGCGGGGGGCGAACCTCGCCGGGCGCGTCACCGTGACCGGGCCCGGGCCCGCGGGTCCGATGAAGGTCGTGGCGCACGCGTCGCAGGGGCAACTCGTCGCCGACGTCGCGCCCGACGGCACGTACCGCGTCGAGGGCGTGCCGCCCGGGACGTGGCTCGTGGTCGCGTTGCCGCGCGGCACGATCCTCCACCCCGTCACCGAAGGTCACCGCGACGAGCTGGTCGCCGGGCTCGGGGCCCGCGTCGTGACCGTCCCCGACGGCCTCGCGGCGGCGGTCGACCTCGTCGTGCCGCCGTTGCCGTGGGTCGTGGCGACCCTGACCGGCCTCGGCGAGACGGGCGGGGTCGACGACCTCACGTTCCGGCGCGACGACGCCCCGCCCGGCGGGGCCGGGGAGAAGGACCCGGCGTGGAGCCCGCTCACCTATTCCGCCGAGCCGCGGCCCGACGGGACGTTCGTCGTGCGCGGGCTCCTGCCCGGGACCTACACCGGCGAGCTGTGGGTCACGCAGGTCTCCGGGAGCACCACGCACCGCGCGGTCGTGCAGACGCAGGCGTTCGTCCGGAGCGTCGGGGTGCCCGCCGAGGCCCGCGCGGTGCCGCTCGCGGTCCCGATCGCCCCGCGGTGACGCCGGCCACCGGGCCTCGCGGTCCCGGGAGCCCGACCGCGCCCGGGGCCGGGGCGCGACGGGAGGGCGGACCCGGCGGGACGGTCGGCCCCGTCACCGTCCCGAGGGTCAAGCCCGGTCCATTCACGAGGGATGAGCCGCGACAGGGACTGAACGATGCACACCGGCCGGTTGGGGGCGATGGATGCGACCCGGGCGCGGCGCGGAGGCGACGAGAGCGTGTTCCTGCACCACGCCGAGGAGCCTGCGCGCCGTGGCGGAGGCGTTCGCACCCGCCGGCGGCCCTGCGATACGCCCGGGTCGCAGCCGCGGCCCCAACCTCGTCCCCTCGTGCATGGGCCGGGCTACAATCCGGGCGTCCCCCGGGGGTCCCATGAGGCCTACGATCGTCGCCTGGATCCTCGCGCCGCTGTCCGCGGTCGCGTTGCTCGTCGCCGTCCACGTCGCGCGGTCCGCCGACGCGAAGCCGACGTCGCCCGTCGTCTGGGACGAGGAGGAGTTCGCGTTCGTCCGGCGGATGGTCGCGGACACCTACGTGGACGAGCTGACCGAGGCGCAGTCGCGCGACGCGTTCTACGCCGCGGTGGACGGCTACGTCCGCAGCCTGCCCGACGAGTACAACGACTTCATCCCGCCCGAGGAGTACCGCAAGTGGGTGGACGACACCGCCGGCCACTACGCGGGCGTCGGCGTGAAGATCGACGTGCTCGAGAAGGAGGGGCTCAAGATCGCCGGCCTCTACCCGGGCGGCCCGGCCGCGACCGCGGGGCTCCGCATCGGCGAGGTGATCACGCACGTCGGCGGGCGGTCGCTCGCGGAGGTGGACCTCTCGAAGCCGGAGAACGTCCGCGTCCTCAAGGGCCCCGTGGGCTCGCCGGTGGTCGTGACGGTGAAGGCCCCGCGCGCGAAGGACGCCCCCGAGAGCGCGGTCCCCGCGCTGCGGCAGGTGACCATCGTGCGCGGCGACATCCGGCCGGCGACGGTGTTCCCGCGGCGGGTCGGCAAGGACGGCCGCGTCGGCTACCTGCGGATCTCCGAGTTCGTCGAGACGACGCCCGCGGACTTCGACCGCGCCCTCGACGCCATGATCGCGGACGGCGTGACGGCGCTCGTCGTGGACCTGCGGGGCAACGGCGGCGGGGTCCTGCCCGCGACGGTGCGGATCGCGGACCGGTTCATCCGCCAGGGCGACATCGTCCGGATGACGGGCCGCGCGCGCAACACGCGGCGCACCGAGGCCGCGCGGGCCGACGACACGATCCCCGACCACATCGGGCTCGTGGTGCTCGTGGACGGGCACACCGCCAGCGCGAGCGAGGTGTTCGCGGGCTGCATCCAGGACCACCGGCGCGGCGTCGTCCTCGGCACGCGCACCTACGGCAAGTTCCTCGTGCAGAACATCACCGAGGTCCCGGGCCGCGACGCCGCCGTGAAGCTGACGAGCGCGCGGTACGTGACGCCGAACGGGCGCTCGTACGCGCGCGACCCGAAGCACCCGGAGACGCCCGCGGGCCTGCCGCCCGACGTCGTCGTCGACCTGTCGGCCGAGGACCGCAAGAAGCTCGGGCAGGCGTTCGACAACCAGGAGGAGGCGGTCTGGAGCGCGCCGCTGCCGTTCCCGGACGTGCCGGCGGACTGGCTCGACCCGCAGCTCGCGCGCGCGCTGGAGCTGATCGGGCAGAACCTGCTCCTCCAGGACATCCGCGACGACAAGCCCGGCGCCACGACGCCCCGCAAGGGCTGACCGCGCCCGCGATGCTCGTCCTCGGGCTCGACACCTCCTGCGACGACACCGCCGCGGGCGTCGTCCGCGACGGCCGCGAGGTGCTGTCGAACGTCATCTGGAGCCAGCACGAGCTCCACGCGGCGTTCCAGGGCGTGGTGCCGGAGATCGCGAGCCGGGCCCACGCGGAGCGGGTCGGCGTGATCGTGCGGCGGGCCGTCGCCGAGGCGGGCGTGGGCCTCGACGACCTCGGCGCGGTCGCGGTCACGACGCGGCCCGGGCTCGTCGGGTCGCTGCTCGTCGGGGTCGCGTTCGCGAAGGCGCTCGCCCTCGCGCGCGGGCTGCCGCTGCTCGCCGTGCACCACATCGAGGCGCACGCGATCGCCGCGCGCGCCGACCACCCCGACCTCGAGTACCCGTTCGTCGCGCTGGTCGCGTCGGGGGGCCACACCGCGTTGTACGCGTGCCGCGGCCCCCGCGAGATCGTGCGCCTCGGGCAGACCCACGACGACGCGGCCGGCGAGTGCTTCGACAAGGTCGCGGTGATGCTCGGCCTGCCGCAGCCGGGCGGGCCCGCCGTGAGCCGCCTCGCCGCGGAGGGCCGCGACGGCGCGGTCACGTTCCCGAGGTACCGGCCGGGCCCGGACGACCCGCCGTTCTCGTACTCGGGCCTCAAGACGGCGGTCCTCTACTACCTGAAGGGCGTCGGCGGGCGGCGCGACGGGCCCAACCGCGCCGACCTGCCCGTCTCGACGGCCGACGTCGCGGCGGCGTTCGAGCGGACCGCCGTGGACGCGCTCGTGGGCCCGTCGCTCGAGGCGGCGGCGCGCGAGGGCGTGCGCGACCTCGTGGTGGGGGGCGGCGTGGCCGCGAACCGCGTCCTGCGGCGCGTGCTGGCCGAGCGCGCGCCCGCCGGCCTGCGCGTGCGGTTCCCCCGCCCGGCGCTCTGCGCGGACAACGGCGCCATGATCGCGATGCGCGGCGCCGAGCTGTTCGCGCTCGGCGTCACGGCCCCGCTCGACGTCGACGTCGATCCCTACGCGGTGGACTGATCCCCGCGGGGTCGGGTTCACCGCCGGCGCGGGCGGCGGACGGCCTCGAGCTCGACGCGGCGGCCGAGGCACTCCTCGAGCACGTCCACCTTGTTGCGGGCGCCCCAGACGTCGAGCTCGACGGCGTCCGAGCCGACGACGCGGAGGACGACGGCCTGGCGGCGGACCGACACCTCGACCTCGTCCACCGTCGCGGCGTGGCCGCGGTCGAGCCCGTCGGCCACGCGCAGGATCCCGATCAGCGTCCGGAGCCTCGGCCGCGCCTTCGCGGCCACGTCCGTCCACTCCTCGTGGTCGTCCTTCGGCGCGCCGCGCCGGTGGTAGCGGCAGAGGACCGCGACCTGCTCGATCTCCTCCGGGTCGAAGCCCTGGAGCTCGGCGTTGCGCACGAGGTAGTACGAGTGCTTGTGGTGCCGGCGCTGCTCGACGTGGTGCCCGACGTCGTGCAGCAGCGCGGCGAAGTGCAGGAGCTCGCGCTCCGGCGCGCCGAGGCGGTGCAGCGCGCGGGTGCCGTCGAAGAGCGCCAGGGCGAGGCGCGAGACCTGCTCGCCGTGGGCGATCGTGTCGCCGTACCGGGCGACGGCGTCGCGCACGCTGCGCTCGCGCACGTCCTGCGTGGACCGGCGCGCGGGCGTCTCGGGGTGGGTCGCGAGGTAGTCGAGGACCATCCCCTCGCGCACGGCCGCGCGGCAGGTGCGGATCTCCGAGACCCCGACGCCGGCGAGCACCTCGTCCACCACGAGGGCGCCGAGCCCGAGGGTGTCGGCGCGGGCCGGGTCGAGGCCCGGGAGGTCGAGGCGGTCGGCCATGGGCATCCCGAGCATCCGCTCCGACAGCTCGTGGATCGCGTCGGCGGGGATCCGCTGCACGCCCGGCGTGTCGGGCTCGACGAGGAACCCCTCCTCGGCCAGCAGCAGCCGGACCACCGCGTTCACCGTCCCGGCGGTGCCGACCACGCGCCCGGTCCGCGCGCCGCGGGCGCGGCGGAGGCCGTCGGCGAGCAGGCCGCGGACGTGCTCCCGCAGCGCCCGGCGCTTGCGCTTGCCGAGGGCCCGGTCGCCCTGGAACCGCGCGTTGAGCCGGAGCACGCCGAGGGGCAGGCTCTCGGCCCACCGCATGGACGTCGCGTCGCCGAGGATCAGCTCGGTGCTCCCGCCGCCGACGTCCACGACGAGCGAGGTCGGGCCCTTCAGCTCCATCGCGTCGCGGACGGCGAGGTAGATGAGCCGCGCCTCCTCCTGCCCCGAGAGGAGCGAGACGGAGAGGCCCGTCTGCTTGCGGACGAGCGCCAGGAACGCCTTGCCGTTGCCGGCCTCGCGCACCGCGCTCGTCGCGGACGCGAGGACCGACTCGACCTCGAGCCGCCGGGCGAGCTCGAGGAACCGCGCGATCGACGACAACGCGCGGGCCTGGGCGCTCGCGGAGAGGTGCCCCTCGGCGAACGCGCTGTCGCCGAGCCGCGCCATGTCCTTCTCGCGGGCCACGATCCGCAGGTCGCGGCCGGGCACGGCGTCCACGACGATCATGTGGATCGAGTTCGACCCGATGTCGATCGCGGCGAGGCGCACGGCGGAATCTTAGTGCCGGGCCGGAGCGCCCCCCACGAATTCGAGCGGCGGCGGAGGATCCCTCGCCCGCGCCGCGGGGCGTGCGCGCCGCTGCCGTTGCCGAGCCGGGCCCGGCGTGGTCCCATGGTCGGCATGTGGCGCGCCGCGTCCCCCCCGGCCCCGTCGGCCCGCGCGCGGCGCGTCGCCGCGGCGGCGCTCGTGTGGCTCGCGGCCGTCGCGCCGCCGGCCCGCGGCGGCGACCCGGGCTCGGCCACCGGCTGCGTGGTCCCGGTCTTCGTGGACGACGACGCGACGTTCGGGCGCGCCTACGACGGGCTGCGCCTCGGCCTCGAGGAGGCGAACCTGCCGCGGGCGTGCCGCAAGGCGCCCGCGACGGACGACGCCGCGGGGTGGGCGCTCGCGGCCCGCGAGGCGCGCGACGTCGGGGCGCCGTTCGTCGTCGCGTTCGGGCGCGGCGCGGCGGCGTCGGTCGCGGCGACGGCGTTCGAGGGGCCCGCCGGCCGCCTGCCGTGCGTCTACGTCGACGTCGCGGTCTCCCTCGGCCTCGCGGCCTTCCCCGACGCGCCCCGGCGGCCCGGCCCGTTCGCGACGGTCCGGGCCGAGATCCCGCTGGAGCGCCTCGGGCGCGTCGTGCTCGACCTCCTGCCCGGCCGGCCGA
>JAEUHO010000294.1 GCA_016795345.1 Planctomycetia bacterium
AGGCGTCGGCCAGCACGTCGTCGCCGGCGGCGAGCACCGCCGCCCGCGGCGTGGCCTGCGTGACCACCAGCCGCGTCCCGTCCGTGGTGGCCCACGCGATGCCGCGGAAGGCCGGGTGCCGCGCCGCGGCCTCGCGCGCCCACGCGTGCATCGCGGGCGCGCCGTCGCCCGGCGCCGTCTCGCGGAACGTCCGCAGCGCGTGGACCCCCTCGACGAGGGCCGCCGTCTCGCGCTCGAACTCGCGGGCGCGCGCCGACGTCTCGCGATCGAGCGCCGCGCGCACCCGGGCCTCGTCGGCCCGCAGCGCCGCGTGCGTGACCAACGCGCCGATCACGAGGCCGACGACGGCCACGCCCGCGACGACCGGGCGCCACAGCCGCGCGCCGCGGGCGCCGCGCGCGGGCCCGTCGGGCGGGGCGGCGGGGACGGCCGTCGCCGGGTCGGCGGCGGGCCGTGCGGCCGACGCGACGGCGGCGAGGCGCGGGAACACCCCGGACCCGTGTCCGACGCGTCGCTTGGTCGAGAGCCCCCGCACAGACGTCACCTCCGGGGCGGCGTCGCGGCGATCGCCCCGCGGCCCTCATCGGAAGGAGCGGAGGTCCGAGTGGAGTATGTCTCGGAATCGCGCTGCGGCGTCGTATACGCGTGAATACGCCGTCCATCCATCTTCATCGGGTCTTGCCTTCCCGCGGTCACCCACGGGGACCGCGCGGCCCGGCGCGCGACGTCCGGCCCGGACCTGCGCAACGCAAGCGTTGCGTCGTGCGCCGCCGCGCGTCGGTCCCCGCGAGCGGGGCGCGGGCGGCCGGGCCTCGCGTCCCCGGGAGCTCGAAGGGTGGCCGGCGTGTACGGGCCTCGCGTCTCGGGTCCCGGTTCGCGTCGCGGCGCGGGCCCGCGGGCCTGGCGTTCCCGTGCCTCGCGTTCGCGAGCCGCGCGCTCGCGTGCCGCACGTTCCCGGGCCTTCCGCTCGCGGCGTCCGCGCGCGGGGGGACCGGCGTTGGGCCTCGCGCGGGCCCGGGCGGGGTCGCGGGCGGGCGGGCCTCGCGTCCCGGGAGAACGATCGCGTCCCGTCAGGCGGGCAGCGGGCGGCCGGGGCGGCGGTCGAGGAGGCCGTACTTGCGCATCTTGTTGAAGAGCGTCGTCCGGTTGATGTCGAGGGCGACGGCGGTGCGCTGACGGTTCCAGTTGTGCGCGCGGAGCGTGCGCTCGATGATCTCGCGCTCGGGGATCTCGAGGGCGCGCTTGAGCGGCAGCGTGCGGTCGCCGGTGGGGGCCGGGGCCGAGCGCGTGAGCTCGGGCGGGAGGTCGCCGGGCATCAGGACGTCGCCGCGGGCGAGGATCACGCCGCGCTCGATGACGTTCTCGAGCTCGCGGATGTTGCCCGGCCAGGCGTGGGCCTGGAGGATCGTCATGGTGCTGTCGTCGATCTCGCCGACCTGCTTGCCGTTCTCCTCGCTGAAGCGCTTGAGGAAGTGCTGGGCGAGGAGCGGCACGTCGGAGACGCGCTCGCGGAGCGGCGGCAGGTGGATCGGCACCACCGAGATGCGGTAGTAGAGGTCCTGGCGGAAGCGGCCGTCGGCGACGGCCTTGCCGAGGTCCTCGTTGGTGGCGAGGAGGAGGCGGACGTCGACCTCGAGGCTGTCCTCGCTGCCGACGGGCTCGAAGCGGCGCTCCTGGAGCACGCGGAGCAGCTTGAGCTGCAGCGCGGGCGTGGAGGCCCCGATCTCGTCGAGGAAGAGGGTGCCGTGGTCGGCGGCGAGGAAGCGGCCCGTGCGGGCGCCCGACGCGCCGGTGAACGCGCCCTTGGTGTGGCCGAAGAGCTCGCTCTCGAGGAGGCCCTCGGGGAGCGCGCCGCAGTTCATCTCGACGAAGGGCGCGGCCTTGCGGGGCGACGCCTCGTGGATCAGGCGGGCGATCATCGACTTGCCGGTGCCGCTCTCGCCGGTGATGAGCACCGTCGCGCGGGTGGGGGCCACGGCCTCGATGGTGTCGAAGACCTTGAGGAAGGCGCCGTCGGCCCCGATGACCTTCTTGCCGCCCTTGGCGCGGTCGAGGGCGGCGCGGAGCTCCGCGTTCTCGGTGCGCAGGCGGGCCGACTCGAGGGCCCGGTCGACGACGAGGACCATCTCCTCGTCGAGCACCGGCTTCGTGACGTAGTCGAACGCGCCCTCGCGCATGCCGCGGACGGCGCTCTCGATGGTGCCGTAGCCGGTGACCAGCACGACCTGCGTGCCCGGCCAGCCGTGCTTGACGCCCTTCAGCATCTCGAAGCCGTCGGCCCCGGGCATGTTGATGTCGCTGACGACGACGTCGGCGGGGCGGGTCTGGAGCTGGGAGAGGCCCTCGGCGACGCCGGACGCGGTGCGGACCTCGTGGCCGTGCTTCTGCAGCAGGAGCTTGAGCGTGCGGGGGACGAGCGGGTCGTCGTCGACGATGAGGATGCGGCCGGGCATGGGTCAGGCTCCCGCGGCGGCCGCGCCGGCCGTGAAGGGGAGGGTGATGCGGACGACGGTGCCGCCGGCGGGCGGGCACTCGACGGTGATGGACCCGCCGAACTTCTCGACGATGCGGGCGGAGATGGGGAGGCCGAGGCCGGTGCCCTTGCCCGGCGGCTTCGTCGTGAAGAAGGGCTCGAAGATGCGCTGCAGCACCGCCGGCGCCATGCCGGGGCCGTCGTCGCGGACCTCGAGGCGGAGGTGGTCGCCGTCGCGCGCGCCGCGGATCTCGACGTGGCCGGTGCGGCCCGTGGCGTCGGCGGCGTTGCGGACGACGTTGGTGAGGACCTGGTGGAGCCCGCGCGGGACCGGCGTGAAGCGGACCTCGCCCTCGATCGTGCGCGTGATCTTCGGGGCCTCGTCGCCGAGCGCCATGGTGACGCCGACGGCGGCCTCCTCGGTGACGTGGTCGAGCGGCTCCTGCTTCTGCTCGATCGCCGCGTGGCGCGAGAACGTGAGGAGCGACTTGACGATGTCGGCCATGCGGAGCAGGCCGGCGTGCGCGAGGTCGAGGACCTCCTTCGCCTCCGGGTCGGCCTGCGTGCGGTCCATGGCCATGCGGACGCAGCGGAGCGTCGCGTCGAGCGGGTTGTTGAGCTCGTGGGCGACGCCGGCGGCCAGCTTGCCGATCATGGCGAGCTTCTCGTGCACCCGCAGCCGTTCGCGCAGGTCGGCGTTGCTCTGGAGCGCGCGCTGGTGCTCGAGGGCCTTGCCGACGGTCGAGACGATCTCGCTCGCGGGGCACGGCTTCGTCAGCACGTCGAACGCGCCCTCGCGCATGAGGTCCACCGCGTGCTGCACGGTGCCGAAGCCGGTGATGACGACGGGGACGATGGCGGGGAACGCCTCGCGGATCCTCCGCACGAGGCCCTGCCCGTCCATGCCGCTCATCTTGAGGTCCGTCAGGAGGACCTGCGGCGGGTCGGTCCGCGCGATCTCGAGGGCGGCGAGGCCGTCGGTCGCGACCGAGACGCGGTGGCCCTGCATCCGCAGGACCTCGGCGAGGAACTCCCGCACGATGGCCTGGTCGTCCACGACGAGGACGTGGGCCGTGCCGGCCGGAGCGTCGGTCGGCCGGTCGGCGGACCGGGTGGGGGTGGGTACGTGGGTGGTGTCGGTCATCGCGCCCCCGGACGTCGTCCGGTATGGACGCGGGCCCTATCGACCGTCGCGCGGATTCACCTAAGCCCCGTCCTCCCCGCGCGGCGAACACCACCCGAACGCCGGGAACCGGGGGCGCGGACGCGCCGTGGGGCGAGGTCACCGGGCGCGGGGGCCGACCGCAGGAAGGAGAATGGGTGTCGGGCGAGGTCGATCACCGCCACGCCGCCGCGGCGAGGGCCTGTCCCCTGGCTGGTGACGGTCGAAGGTCGGCGGTTGGTCCGGTCGGGCCTCGGGGCCCGGCGTGGCGGCGTGGACGTGGGCCCACGGTCGCTCGAGTTTTGCTCCCCCGCCGTTCGGCGCCGGGGGGGCAGCGGCAATGGCCCCACGGACCGCAATCCGACGCCCCCCCCCCCCGCGGGCGCGCCGGCGGGCCCGGGCGGGCCGCACCGCCGCCCCCCGGCGGCCCGGGGGGCCGCGGCGCAGCGGGCCCGCTCCCGGCGGCGCGCGCGCGCCGGGGCCGGCCGC
>JAEUHO010000300.1 GCA_016795345.1 Planctomycetia bacterium
CGCAGCAGGTGGTGGGTGTTGCTGCCGCGCTGGTTCCTCGCTCGCGCTGAATGCCTTGACGCGGGGAACGGGATCTAGGGAGCCGAGCGGCATCGAGTCTGGACGTCGGACGGGCGAGCTCGGCGCGCGGTATCCTCCGGCGATGCGCGTTGCCGCCCGCGTCGGTCTCGTCGTCGTGGGGATCGCGATGGCGGTCTACGGCGTCGCGAGCCTGACGGGTGGCTGGCTCGGGACGCCTCCGTGGTGGGAGAAACGGGAGTCGCGCGGCGAGTTGCTCGCGCGTCGGATCGATCGATCCGTTTTCTGGGTCGAGAACTGGTGGGACGGGCACTTCGACCCCGTCGAGCCCACGAGAGCCGAAGAGGCCCTCGTTGAGCGTCAACTTCGTCCGGAGGCTCGCGCGTTCATCGTCGGCGACGATCCCGTCGCGGGGGAGCGTTTCGCGGGGGCGTTCGGCTACACGCTTCGGCCCGCACGTCGGTGGTTCTCGGGTGTGATTGTCTGGATCGGGTTCGCGATGGCCGTCGTCGGGACTTCGGCGCGCGCCGGGACGCGACGCGGCTGTCGCGTGGCGTTCGGCGTCGTGGGGGGCGGACTGGTGCTCTGCGGCGCGGCCGCCCTGACGGGGGGCTGGCTGGGCACTCCGCCGTGGTGGGTCCAAGACGACGCCCTCTTCGGCCGCTGGGCCCCCTCGGGTCCGGTCCCTCGGATCCGTCCCCCCGCCGACACCCCCGCGAACGAGGGGATCGGTTTCGCCGTCTCCGCGGTCGGCGCGGCGCTGCTCACCTGGGGCGGCCGCCGCCAATCGGGCCACGGCGTGGCCGGCCCGCTCGTTCGCGCCGCGCTCGCCGCCGTCGGCATCGTCGCCGTGCTGCAGAGCCTCGTCTGGCGGCCTCATGGGCTCGCCCACGACTTCATGGGCCATCCGTATGCTCAGTCGTCCAGCCCGAGCCGCCGGTGGTACGCCGAGCGATTGGCGCTTCCCGCGCTGGTCGGCGTGGCCGGCGTAGCGGTGATGCTCGCAGCGTGGTGGCCGCGACGAGGCGCACCGCGCGCGACCTGAGCGCGCTCGCCGACCGCGGCGCCCAAGGAGCCGTCGCGATCGGACGTGGGGTGCCCGTCGTCGAGCAGGAGGCCGGGACCCCGCTCGGATGCCGCCCCGGCGAACTTGGCAGGGCGATCCGTCGGCGGGGGTACGCGAGGCCCGGTGGCCGCCCGGTCCGCCGCCGGCCGGCGCCGGCAGGGGGCGACGTTCACGGGGTGGGCGAAGCGGACGAACGGAGGGTAGGGGGGGGGGCGGTACGGGAGGGACAGCCACCGGACGGCCGGCGGGCCTCGCGTCCCGGAGGGTTGCTGCTTGCATTCGGCAAGTAGGTGCGGCGGACGCGGGGCGGCAACAGGGCGGGTGGGGGAGCGTGGGACGACCGAGGGGTGCGACGACGCCCGGCGCCGGCGCCGACCGGGAGGGGGCGCCCGCGACGGCGCTTGACGGTCGCCGGGTCGCCGGTACTGTCTGCCCCTCCGCGTGAGACCTCCCGGGGTCTTGCACGGAACCCGGACATCTCGCGTGCGGGTGTAGCTCAATGGTAGAGCTCCAGCCTTCCAAGCTGGTGACGTGGGTTCGATTCCCATCACCCGCTCCAGGTCGGCAGGACCGCGCCAGGGGGCCGCACTTTCGCGAGGCGCTCGGGGACTCGATCGTTCGGACGCCACCAAGCTGGTGTAGCTCAGTGGTAGAGCACCTCCTTGGTAAGGAGGAGGTCGAGGGTTCAATCCCCTCCACCAGCTCCACCGGCGGGCCGGACGACCGAGGCTGACGCGCCTCCGCAAGGGGACGGGTCGGCTCCCGGGCCGCTCGGGCGGCACGCTCCCGAGACCCGCCCCTAACGGATCAGACCCACCCTTTCGGTTCAGACCTAGCGCCGACGATCGACCGCCGTCGGACCCGGAGATTCAGTCGCCATGGCCAAGGAAAACTTCAACCGGAGCAAGCCCCACGTCAACGTCGGGACCATCGGCCACGTCGACCATGGCAAGACGACGCTGACGGCCGCGATCTCGCACGTGATGGCCGCCATCGCCGGCACGAAGGCGAAGAGCTACGCGGACATCGCGAAGGGCGGCACCGTCCGTGACGACTCGAAGATCGTCACCATCTCGGCGGCCCACGTCGAGTACGAGACGAAGAACCGTCACTACGCGCACGTGGACTGCCCCGGCCACGCCGACTACGTGAAGAACATGATCACGGGCGCCGCGCAGATGGACGGCGCGATCCTCGTGGTCTCGGCCGCCGACGGCCCCATGCCGCAGACGCGCGAGCACATCCTGCTCGCCCGCCAGGTCGGCGTGCCCGCCATCGTCGTCTTCCTGAACAAGGTCGACCTCGTCGACGACCCGGAGCTCCTGGACCTCATCGAGCTCGAGCTCCGTGAGCTGCTCAAGGAGTACAACTTCCCGGGCGACGAGATTCCGATCGTCCGTGGCGCCGCGGTGGCCGCGCTCCACTCGAAGGCCCCGAGCGCGACGGATCCGGCGTGCCAGCCCATCATCAAGCTGATGGAGGCCGTCGACTCGTACATCCCGACGCCGACGCGCGACGTGGACAAGCCGTTCCTGATGCCGGTCGAGGACGTGTTCTCGATCGAGGGCCGCGGCACGGTCGGCACGGGCCGCATCGAGCGCGGCGTCGTCAAGGTCGGCGAGCCGCTCGAGATCGTCGGCCTGCACGACACGGCCAAGACGACCTGCACGGGCGTCGAGATGTTCAACAAGACGCTCGACTCGGGCCAGGCGGGCGACAACGTCGGCCTCCTCCTGCGCGGCGTCGAGAAGAAGAACCTGGTGCGCGGCATGGTGCTGGCGAAGCCCGGCAGCGTGCAGCCCCACACCGAGTTCGAGGCCGAGATCTACGTCCTCACGAAGGAGGAGGGCGGCCGTCACACGCCGTTCTTCAACAACTACCGGCCGCAGTTCTACTTCCGCACGACCGACGTCACCGGGGCCATCGAGCTCCAGGGCGGCGCGGAGATGTGCATGCCGGGCGACAACGCCCGCATCAAGGTCGTCCTCATCCAGCCCATCGCGCTCGAGGAGAAGCTCCGCTTCGCCATCCGCGAGGGCGGCCGCACGGTCGGCGCCGGCGCGGTCACGAAGGTCCTGAAGTAGGTCAACAACAGAGCTCGGCTCGACCCCGCGGAGGACCTCCGCGGGGTCGGGTCGTGGCGAGGTGAGTCATGGCGAAGGCCGAAGCCCGTGGCTACGTGACGCTCGAGTGCACCGTCACCGGGCTGCGCCTGTACCGCGTCCAGAAGAAGCTGAAGGGCAACCCCTACAAGCTCGAGCTGATGAAGTACAACCCGGTCCTCCGGACGCGGACCCTCCACAAGGAGGTCAAGAAGTAGGCGACGGCCGCCCTCGGGCCCGCCCGCACTTCCCCAGTTCCCCCCCGAACCCGGACGGCAGTAGCTCAACTAGGCAGAGCAGCTGATTCCAAATCAGCAGGTTGGGGGTTCGATTCCCTCCTGCCGTGCCACCTCACGCGGCCCCCGGGGGGCCGTCGCCCCGCGGGGCGCGCGAGGTCGCAGCATCCGCCAGCAGTCCCCGGCGCCCGCCGGACCAGCGACACGACGAGCCACTCCCCGAGCGCGCGAACCAGGACGGACCACACGATGGGCCTCGACATCTACAAGAAGGGCCAGGGCTTCTGGGCGCGGTTGTCCGCGTACCTGCTCGGCGGCCTCCTGGTCGTCTTCGGCGCGTTCGCCCTCTACGGCGCGATCAACGTGCCCAACCAGTACGTGCTGGTCGAGAGCCTCCCCATGTTCGGCGTCGTCACCGCGTACAAGGTGATCGCGCTGCTCGTCGGTCTCGGCGGCCTCCTCGGGCTGCACCTGCTGCTGAACAAGCCCTCCTCCGTCGATCTCATGATCGAGACCGAGCAGGAGATGCGGAAGGTCGCGTGGCCGACGGGCAAGGACGTCTGGAACGCCACGCTCGTGGTCGCGTTCGTCAGCGTCGCGCTCGCCCTCGTCATGTGGGGCCTCGACGTGGTGCTCCGCCAGCTGTTCCTCCTCGTGTTCGGTCGGGGGAGGTGACCGGTGGCCCGTCGCTGGTACGTGGTGAAGGTCCAGAGCGGCCGTGAGAACACGGTGCAGGCCGCGCTCGAGCGCAAGGTCGCCGTCGAGGGCAAGACCGAGCTGATCTCGCGCGTCCTCGTCCCGGTCGAGACCGTCACCGAGGTCAAGGCCGGCCGCAAGCGCACCCGCAAGAAGAAGCTGTACCCGGGCTACGTCCTCGTCGAGGTGGCCCAGGACGAGCGCGGCAAGGTCCCGTCCGAGGTCTGGGCGCTCGTCCGCAGCGTGCCCGGCGTCGGCGACTTCGTCGGCCCCTACGGCAACCCGGACCCGCTGCCGCCCGAGGAGGTCGATCGCCTCCTCGCGATCGTCGAGCGCAGCAGCGACAAGGCCCCGCAGGTGCAGATGGCCTTCAAGAAGGGCGACGCGGTCAAGATCAAGGAAGGGCCGCTCGAGTCCTTCGACGGCGTGGTGGACGAGACGATCCCCGCGAGAGGGATCGTGCGTGTGATCGTGACCATCTTCGGTCGATCGACGCCCGTGGAGCTGGAGTACTGGCAGGTCGAGCCCGTCTAGTCGGACGACCTCGGAAGGAATTGCGTCATGGCGAAGGAACTCAAGGCCAAGGTCAAGCTGCAGTGCCCGGGCGGCTCCGCCACCCCGGCCCCGCCGGTCGGCCCGGCCCTCGGTCAGCACGGCGTCAACATCGGCGAGTTCGTCAAGCGCTTCAACGACGCGACGAAGGAGATGAAGGGGACGATGATCCCCGTGATCATCTCCATCTACGCGGACCGCTCGTTCGACTTCATCACCAAGTCGCCGCCGGCGTCGGAGCTGCTGAAGCAGGCCGCCGGCATCGCGAAGGGCAGCCCCGTCCCGCACACCGACAAGGTGGGCAAGGTGACGAAGGCCCAGGTGAAGAAGATCGCCGAGACCAAGCTCAAGGACCTCAACGCCAACGACGTCGAGGCGGCGATGCGGATCGTGATGGGTACCGCGCGTTCGATGGGAGTCGAGGTGAAGGACTAGGCGGGCTGCTCACGCGCGGATTCGCCTTTGCGCGGCTGGTTCTGCGGGCGCCCGAATGGGTGCCCGCATTCATTTTAGGGCTCGAGGGCGCGAAGGCGGGTCGATGGGGGTGCGACCCACGGCGCGCCCGCAGCGCCGCGCCGGACGCGTAACGCGCTCCGGGTCGCATCGTGCGACGAGCAGGGATCCAAGGGACGCACTCGTCACGCGCGGATTCGCCTTTGC
>JAEUHO010000368.1 GCA_016795345.1 Planctomycetia bacterium
CCCGCGCGCCCCGAGCCCTCGGTCGGCGAGGGCGCGCGCGACCCACGCCGCGGCATGGCCGTCCGCGGCGACGGGCGCGACGCCGCCGCCCGCGAACGGGAGCGGCGCGCCGGCGACGACCCCGAGCACCCGCAACGCGCGCTCGACGCGATGGCGCACGGTCCGCGCGACGGGCACGCGCCGGTTGACGAAGAAGCCGTTGCCCTCGCGCGCGTCGTCGGACGCGAGGCCGACCCGCACCGGCGCGCCCGCGGCCGCGGCCCACAGGCCGGACTTCAGGTTGCCCTGGAGGTCCACGACCGCGTCGTAGCGCCGCCGCAGCAGCCGCGCGACGAACCGCACGACGTCGAGCAGCGCGCCGGGCGCGGCGAGCGGGCGGCGCAACGAGCGGCGCCACCGCGCGCGGGGCACGACGTGGACGCGCGCGAGGTCGGGGTGCCCCTCGAGGAGCGCGGCGGCGCGGTCCTCGACGAGCCAGTCCACCTCGACGTCCGGGCGGGCCGCGGCGAGTGCGTGGACCGCGGGCAGCGCGTGGAGGACGTCGCCGACGGCGGAGAGCCGCACCACGAGCACGCGTCGGGGCCCGCGGCGGCGCCGCGGCCGGGGCGCGAGCGCGGGCAGGTCGAGCGCGGGCGGGGGGGCGGCGGTCGGGGGCACGGTCCGTAGGCTCCCCTCGTCCCGCGTCGGATCCAAGGGTCGTGCCAGCCCCCCCGGCGTCGATCCCGCCATCCGGTGACGGACACCGAATGGCGCGTCTGCGTCGATCCCGCCATCCGGTGACGGACACCGAATGGCGCGTTGAGGACTTTAGTCCCGAAAGGTGGCCGTTACGACCGGGGAACCGCACGTTACGGGGAGGCGTCTCACCCCGGGGCGGTTGACTAGAATCCTGGTTTCCCCCGGTGCCCACGCCCGAGGCGGGAGTCCCCTTGCGCATGCGACGACGTCTCGTTGCGGTCCTGCTCCTCTCGGGCGTCGGCGTGTGCGCGCCGATCGCGGCGCCGGCCACGGCGGCGGGCGAGCTGCCCCTCGACAAGTTCTTCAAGGGCGCCGTGATCGGGCTCGAGGGCGCGAAGGTGCGCCTGCGGTACGACTTCTCGTCGGCCGAGCAGATGGCCGACTGGCCCAACGGCCAGCCGTTCAACGTGATGCCCGACCCGACGACCAGCACGGGCGCGTCCGAGGGACGGATGTACGTGCGCGGGATGATCGGCGTCCGGCACGTCGCCGAGTTCGAGGGCGACGTCGCGGTGACCGCGAAGCTGATCCCCGACGGCGTGAAGGACATCGGCTCGTTCGTGTCGAGCCCCGAGCAGGTGGACGACTACGCCACGTACTCCATCGCGGAGACGTACTGGCACAACTGGGACAACAAGCCCGGCGGCGAGTCCGGGATGATGAAGTTCGGCAAGCAGTACGCCACCACGCAGAAGGGCGGCTACACCGGCTTCCGGTACCTCGACTTCCGGCGGCCCACCGTGGACCCGGTCGCGGGGAAGCCCGTCGCGTGGAGCTTCGGGCGCCGCGGCGACAAGCTGTTCATGACCATGGACGACCTGAAGCTCGACTCCATGGAGCCGGGCAACAAGCTGAAGCTGATGCAGGTCGGCTTCTACTCCATGAAGAGCAGCATGACCGTCGATGACGTCGTGGTCGAGGGCACGCTGTCGGCGAAGTTCGTCGCCGCCAAGAAGCTCGCGCTCCGGACCGACCGGCCCGTGGTGGACGAGGCGCCGGCCGGGGCGGACCCGGCGGTGGTCGCCCTCGTCGAGGGCTACCGGGCGGGCAAGGAGAGCGCGACGAAGGTCGTCGCCATCGTGGGCGACGCCGCCCGGTCCGAGGGCGACCGCCTGGCCGCCGTCGCGGCGCTCAAGGCCGGCCCGAAGAAGGCCCTTCCGGCGGTCGTGGACCTGCTCTACAGCCAGGATCTGGCCGCGCGGACCCACGGGATCGACATCGTGAAGGCCCTGACCGGGAAGACGTACGGCTACGACCCCCGGGGGGGCGAAAAGTCCCGGCAGACCGCCGTCCGCAAGCTCAACGACGATCTCCCGAAACTCCTGAAGGACTCGGGGGGTTAGGATGGCGGGGGACCGGTCTGGTCTCCGCCGGAGAGTGCCCATGCGCAAGTCGATCGTCCTCGCCGCGCTCGCGGTCGTTTCCCTCGTCGCGTTGTCGCCGCTGGCCTACGGCCGCGGCGGCGGCGGTGGCGGCGGCGGTCGTGGCGGCGGTCCCGGCGGCGGCCGCGGGGGGTTCGGCGGCGGCGGTCGCACGGGCGGCGTCGGCGGCTTCTTCGGCTCCGGCGGTCGCATGGGCACCGGCACCGGCCAGGGCATGGGCGCCAACCGGTTCTCCGGCAACCGCGGCAACCAGAGCGACTCCGAGCTGCAGGAGCTCGAGGACCGCAAGGCCCTGATCGCCGAGCGCCGCGGCCGCCTCGCCGACAACGACCGCGCCGCGAACCAAGAGGCGCGGCTCGCGTCGGAGCGACTCGCCGCCACTGGCGAGGCCGCCGGCATCGCCACGTTCTGACGTGCCGAGCGCCGCGCGGCGCGGGGGCCGCCGGGCCTCGCGTGCCGTCCCGCCGAGCGGGTGCGCGGCGCGACCACGCTCCCGGAGGTTGACCTTGCCTCGTTTCCCGTCGCCGTGGCTGCTCGTCCTC